>JBHLRT010000250.1:0-4271 GCA_048882305.1 Candidatus Thorarchaeota archaeon | reverse complement strand
TCTATTATGGAACCTGAGAAGATGGCTATCGTCGGAATAACGTTGGTTGTTGCCGTCGTAGGGTTGATGGTTGGTGCGACTTTCCTTACATACCCCTCTGGAACAAATAATGATGATCACCAAATAACTCGAACCACACAAGACACTGATCTTCTAGAACTTGGGCTGGAAGTTCCTTCAAATTGGGAATTCGAAATGTCAGACGGATCGACTCTGCAACTTAGTGACCTAGAAGGACAGGTTGTACTTGTTGATTTAATGGCTACTTGGTGCTCAACATGTTCTACTCAGAATGGATATCTCTCCACAATAGCTGAAGATCTGTCAAGTACTGTTGTGGTAGTTTCTTTAACCGTTGACACTTCAGAAACAGTATCAATGATGGCTGATTATAAAGCAACAAGAAGTCTTTCCTGGGCTCACGGAGTTGACGATACTCGATTCTTGAACTATTTCAGTATTTCATCAGTTCCATCAATGGTCCTCATAGACAGTAATGGTTTTTTCAGATACTTTCATGTTGGTCTCTGGTCTGATGTGAGCATATCTGCAAAAGTAGCATCGATTCTGTAAGAGGAGAGTAGTGGGGTGCAGGGACTACTCGAGCTTGGTTTGCTCCTTTCAGGTGTATTTGGAGCGGGTCTCTATATCGCAGTATCCCCCTGTCTGTTTCCTCTTCTACCTCTATTCCTTATCAACAATCTTCAATCTACTTCAAGTCGAAGCAGAAGTCTACTTGTGACTTTTGCGTTATTGTTGGGGATTCTGAGTTCAATAGCGTTGCTTATTGTGATTTTCAAGGTCGTCGGATTCATTGGCTCCTTTATTTTAGGTAACTATCGAACTCTTCAAGCAGTCCTAGGAGTCCTCATCATCGTTCTGGGAATCGTCATGTTATCTAGCAGATTACAGGATATACTTCATCTTTCCTCGCTTAGCATAAAATCACAGCCATCAGCCCCAAGAAATCTTCTGAATGTCTTTTCTGTAGGTCTGGGTTACTCAATTCTAGCTTATCCATGCTCCGGAACTGCAATAGTGGGAACCGTAGCAATCTTTGGTGCTGGGGCGAATATCTTCTTCGACATATTCCTCTTTGTTGTTCTCTCAATTGCGATTGCAATACCGTACCTAATGATTGCATTACTAACTGGAGAAGCACGATTGAAAATGGCAACATCAATACGCAATCAAGCACGCAGAATCGAGATAATTACAGGAGTGATTCTAATTTTTGTCGGGTTGTACCTTGTTATGCAGCGTATCATACCTCTGCTTATCGTTTAGAGATTATTGAAGGAATAATCACATACAATTATTCGCACATTGAATTTTGAGACTAATTTGCAGACTTGGTTTAATCCATTGATAGGAATCTGAATTAGTCAAACTTCATATTGCTTCATAACTAGTTCTGCATGTTCAATAGAGGATTGGGGAATTGAAAATGGATCGTCGTGGTTTGACAGTACTTCTAGTAGGTGTTCTTGCAGTTTCAGTTTTCGTGCAACTTGAGATTCTTGGAGATATGAAATCAGGAGGTTTCTATCTGGTAAAACAACATGAAACATCCTATATCGAACATGAACCTTTCAACATCACCTCAGATTCCGACTTTGAAACTCAAGCATGGCCAGGAAATGGGTCTAAATCAAACCCTTATCTTATCGAGAATCTAAATATCACCACTAATAGCTCTGCATGCATTTGGATCATGAATACTACGAGTCACTTCAGAATTCAGAACTGTCTACTAAAATCTCCTGAGTACATATATTCGGGATATCAAGGGATATTCCCAATCACTCTGACAAATGTGAGTAATGGTGTTATCCGGAATAATCGTGTCATTGAAAGTGATGCGGCGATATCAGGACTGTGGATTTCTTCTTGTGACATATTGGACAATCAATTCAATGTGACTTTGCAAGCTATTACAATATATTACAGCAATTTCACATCAATAATAAATAACACTCAACAAAACGATCCTATCTATAATGCATTGAGTTTCTATCGATGTCGCAACCTCACAATATCAGATAACAAATTTGGAGATATAAAAGCAACAGGGATACAAGCATTTGCTTGTAACAATTGCAGCATCTCAGGGAACGTTCTATTGTCTCCTGAGTCTGACATATTCTTTTCATGGTCTGGAGTTATTTTAGGGGGCATATCTTGTACTATATCCGAAAACCAAATTGAAAACTTCTGGCAAAGTGGTATGGAGATATCTGGGAAAGCCAATGTAGTTGAGAATAACAACATATCCTCCTGCCAGAGTGGAATTCTAGTACTCACTAATACTAGCATCTTTCGAAACAACACCATATTTGACTGCTTCACCTCAATTGAGGTTGTCAAAGCAAATGACACAGAAATCTATGATAATTCGATCTTAGGGGATGGTAGATTTGACGCTGGTATAGTTCTTCAGGGGGGCTCGAACTGCGATATCTACTCGAACGAAATATCAGATGTTGGATATGGTATAATTTCCCAAGGCATTACGGGCTTCAATATCTCTTACAACACAGTCAATGGTAGGTATGGCTTTGGCTTTCGATGGTACGGGACTCAATACCCCTATCTTGTTCCAGATGGTCCATGCTATGATTGTGATATCTCGAACAACGTATTCAATATGGGCGGACTGTATCCATCGATTGAGAACTATGAGGATTGGAACTTCACTTCAATCCGATTTATAGACAACACTGTAAGTGGTCGGTTAATTGGATTCTTTGCAAATCTCAATGATTTCTCTATCATTGGCGATGACTATGGGCAGTTGCACCTGGTGAACTGCGATTTGGGGACTATCTATGGTGGTGACTTTCACGGGATTAGCTCCGATATCTACGATCCATATTATTATCCTGGCGAAGCCACAGCTATCTCTCTAGTTGGTTGCAGCAGAATCCAGCTTCACGATGTTGTCCTTCACAACAACTCTATTGGTGTTAGCTACCAATTCTCATCGGCGTGCATTCAGTTACGTGGGTCTGTATACTACAACACTTGGTCTGGCATCATAATGAGTCATTCTGATGATATTGACATTGTGGATGTATATATCCGTGACAACTTGAAGGGGATCAGTGCATCATGGTCATTTGACTGTCAGGTGCGTGACTCTCTGATCTGGGAGAATGATGAAGGAATCAATCTTGTGAATTGCATCAACTGTACACTCCTAAACAACGACATCTTTGAAAATGGTTATGCCATCTTCTTTGGAGATTCAGACGGGTGCGATATCCGAGGTAACTCTGTCTATCACAATTTACGTGGTATCTTGTTCAATAGCTCATCTGATTGTTTGTTGACTCAAAACCAGATTTACAACAATACAGGTGTAGGAATTCAACTTGATGCCACATCGAACAGAAACGAAATCATCGACAATGTATTTGGTTACAACTCACCAAATGCATTATGTGAAGGTTCGATGAATTCCTGGGATAACGGAGTTGACACGGGTAATTGGTGGTCTGATTATACTGGCGATGGCTCCTATATCATTGATGAGAACGACCAAGACAACTATCCAATAGTGAATAGCACAACTCCTGTTGAACCTGGTCCATGGGAATTTGATCCGCTAGCACTTGCTGGAGTCGGTGCTGTAACGGCTGTGGTTGTTTTTGTACTGATCATATTGTATCGTCGTCGGGTTGTCATCGTTGACTAGAGAAAAAGGTTCTCAGATGAAGGACGAATTATCGATGAAGCAGTCCCGTCTTCCTCTCCATAATCTACACCGCGCACGATAACAACTGGCACACCTTCATCTGCCTGACCCATCAACAATTCAGCAGCGCTTGCTATCTGATCTGCTAAACAAACGAGCGAACCCTGCAGTTCACGGCCGTAGATGTCTTCTTTTCCTGCATTACGAACGAATGGTGATATTCCTGCGACTCCAATAGCTAGGTTTACTGCGCCTTTTCTCCATGGTCTACCTTGTGTGTCTGTTATTATGACAGGCACCCTATATCCTACCGAATGTGTCAAGTAATCACTGATTCTTTTAGCTGTTTCATCTGGATTTTTTGGAAGAGCAATTAACGAATCTGGTGGCGCATTGCTCTCATCAATTCCAGAGAAATCTGTAATTATACCATGCTGAGTTTTAGTGATTAGGATCGGATCTTCTCTCAGTACTTCTTCTGCTTCTTGAAGTGAAACCTCAACTCTCACAGGTAAGTGCCCAGTTTTTGATGAGATATCCATCGCTCTCTGGGAAACAGTGATGTCCTCTATCT
>JBHLRT010000249.1:0-4275 GCA_048882305.1 Candidatus Thorarchaeota archaeon | reverse complement strand
GCTGGAATCAATCCGTCCAAAGCAATCGCCAAGAAGATGAAACGTAATGCAGCTAAATATCCTGTTGATGAGTGGAAAGGCAAAGCACCAAGCAAGCTCAATCGGACTTGACAAGACGAGAGTATAGTTCTGGACGTCTGTCATGGATAATGTGGTTTCGTTTTGATATCATCTTGTCATCAGCATTAATAGGGTCAATGTCCACACAAGCAATTCCAACTTCATTGCTGGGTAAAGTAACTAATCTCGTTCCATTTGTGCTTGTTATCTGTGAGTTGCCTGAGAATCCAATCTCTCTTTCTATTCCTATTCGATTTGCAGTCGCTGTGAAGACAGAGTTTTCAATTGATCGTGTAACCATTGCACTTTGACAGTATGGTAGAACAAGGTTTGCAGGATGTAGAATTACCTGTGCTCCTTTTAGCGTCAAAATACGAGCTACCTCTGGAAATGCCCAATCAAAGCAAATCATAACTCCAAATTTCGCTCCATTGAATTCTACAACTGGAGGTTCTTCATCTCCTGGCTTAAACCAGTCTTTCTCATTTAGAAAGAGGTGAATTTTCCGATAGGTTGCTAGATGATTTCCTTGAGCAAAAACCGCTGCAGAGTTATAGAGTCCTTGAGAGGTTTGCTCGCAAAGTCCTGCGACAACTAGACGATCTGATTTTGTCCATTTGACGAGTTCTTCTGAGAAATCACCTGAAGGAATTCGTTCAGACACTGAGGTTGCTTCTTCAAGACTTTTGAAAACATAACCTGAATTGCATAACTCTGGAAGAACAAGAACCTCTACGTGTTTGTCATCTGCTTGCTTGAGTATCTCCCTCAACCTCGTGAGATTCTCTTGAGCATCAACGAGTTTTGGTTCCAACTGACCGACTGCAATTCTCATTTTGCATCCCATTCCACTTGAAGTGATTGGGTGCTTTGTGTCCTTCGGTCAAGTACAGTGCAATTGACAAGATGCGTTTACTAACGCTGTAGACGTAGTTAATTTCAACTAGAATAGACCGTTATGCATCGCAGTTTGACAGTCACAGCCTGCATCCTTAGGTATCTTTGCTATCATTTCGAAAGTCAACTTCCTGACTCTCTCAACATTCTCAGCCATTGTTCTCAATACCATCGCATGTGTGACAACTTCATCTCCGTGAACATCATAATCGGTAGGCATTGATATGTTCACAAAGCAGATTCCAGCTTCGCGAGCTAGTGCTGCTTCTGGGTATGCGGTCATTCCTATGACATCCCATCCTTGGTTGTGATAGAACATTGATTCAGCTCTAGTTGAAAATCTGGGACCGTTAATACAGACATAGGTGCCTCCGTCATGAACTTTGTATTTCACATCAGCAGCTGTATCGACTGCTACCTTCCGTAGTTCTGGACAAAATGGCTCAGCAAAAGGCAGATGTGCAATGGTTCCTTCCTCAAAGAATGTGTCTTTCCGAACTCCGAATGTTCTGTCAAAGAGCTGGTCTGCAATAACAAACTCTCCAAGTTTTACCTTGTTTGGCTGAAGACTGCCCGTAGCAGCTGGGCTGATTATTCTCTTCACTCCGAGTGACTTCATGCCCCAGATATTCGCTCTGTAATTGATCATGTGTGGAGCTATTGTATGACTTCGACCATGTCTTGCCAGGAATGCAAACGTACGCCCCTTGACAGTTCCAAGAATAAAATTGTCAGACGGTGCTCCGTATGGTGTGAATACTTTCACTTCGATTGGATTCTCAATCACAGTCGAGTCATAATTACCCGAACCGCCAAACATCCCTATCTCAATTGGTAGCAGATTTTGTAATGCTTCAGTTTGGCTTCTGTCTACAGGAACTGCTGCGAGTTTTGCTTCAAACGCCATGTTTCATTCTCCACCTAATTACTTCAATTTCCATGCTTTGTCGAGTGGGTACTCGATTACTTCAAGAAAGCCCATATGCGCTTTGATCTTTGAAAGCTGGTCATCAGAGAGTACGATGTTGTTATATTCTCGAAGATGTTTCTTCAGCTCCATTGTACTCATCTCCTGCACTTTCTCTCCTTCGAAGATCTTCTTGATGAGTGCTGTCAAGTCTTCGTAGAAGTTCCATGGCCATATCTCCCAAGCCCATGCTACTTCTACTCCATAGAAGTCAGGAACAAACTTTGATCCCGCAATATGCATGAGCGCTGCACTCTTCACCTCTGAGGGACCACAATCTTTCACATGTTCCATTGCCATGGTTAGGCTCTCTCCCGTGTCAGTGATGTCATCCACTACAAGCACACGTTTCCCAGTCACGTCTGCAGTGAGTGGACAGGTGAGCTTCGCTTTGCCATCTTTTGTAGCTGTAACTCCCCAATGATCAACCTTCACTGAGAATAGATCTTTGACTCCCAGCAGATCACACTGGATTCTTGCATGAACCCACCCACCTCGCGCTATTCCCACTATTACGTCGGGTCTCCATCCAGATTCTTTTACTTTGGATGCTGTTTGGTAGGCATAGTTGTAGATGTCATCAAAATCAAGCACATAACATAATGGACCTTTGAGTTCCATAATAGTCAGCCACCGAGGTATCGATGTTTTTCAGACTATGATAAAAAGATGTTCATGCATGATTAAGTCACAACAGTAATAGGGTATTACGCCACAATTCGCGATTTGAATTACAATGTCGGACAAAGAGCACTGCGTGGGCAAAGAACCTCGGAAGGTCATAGCTCGCGTGATTAGTCAAGAAGGGTATTGTGCCATTGGTCACAAAGTCGGTGATGTCATAGAGTTCGATCACTTTGGCGTGAAAGGTGATATTTGCGTGAATGCATTATTCACCATGCTGCCTGTTGTCTATGCTATGATGCATAATGCGTATTTTCCATGGGCCGAAGATCAATGTAAAGAGCTTCATGCATGTCCAGATCCAAAAAATCCTGTTGTCTTTGAACTTGATCGATCTCAACCGATGGACCGCAAAGCATCTGGTTGATCTACAGAGTTTCGATTATCAGAGAATCGTATTTCCCTGGTTCATATGATATTCTGAGTGAGAAGATATCTTCTTTTGAAACATCAATCGGATACGGAAGTGGTATGAAAAGCTGTTTCCATCCATCCTCCATTGTTAGTAGAATATCTCCATAGAGTTGGGATTCAAAGGCTCCTACAATTCCGTGAATTGTACCACTACTTTCCACCATGAAGTTTGATACTTTATCGACCAGTGGTTTTTCTGGTAGATTGGTGAGATCAAATGTTTCTAGAATCTGCATATCTGCAAGGTCTCTTGTTGCATCTGGCGTTGCGGTTTGCACAACTCTGGGAAACTTGAGCCCCTCGAATTGGAATCTATCCCAGATTTCTGGACATTCTACTGGAACAATATACACATTGATCTCTTTAGGAAGAAGTATTCCGTTCGGTTTTAGAATCGTTTGAGTGGCATGGTGGCTTGCTGGAATTTGTTGTTCAACCAGCATCATCGAGGACAACATCTCGCAGATAACAACATCTGCTTTATCTGTCGGAGAATAATCTGCAAAGTGGCTCTCAACAAACTCGATGACATCATCCACATCATTTGCTCTTGCAGCACTTTTGGCATAATGCAGGGCTTCAGGATTGACATCAATTGCCGATACACGGCTTGCTCCTGCCTTTGCAGCGAGTATTGCAAGAACTCCTGACCCTGTCCCAATATCCACTACATAATCTCCTTTCTTCACTACTCTATCAATCGCCTGCTTGAATTTGATTAATCGAGACCGCTGACCGAGGAGATTGGCAGCGTGTAGCATTGTGAACGGAGTTGCATACTTGTGGTCGGTCATCGTTTTTTGCCATATCCAATCTTACTTATAATACACATGTGACCAAGCATCCATCGAGTTAGTTTAGTCTGAAATCAAATCTAGGAATGAGGATTCGAACGAAAGTGTCTGAAGAAATAATCAATTCAGCAATGGTAGCACTTGAAGAGGGTCGTCCCATTGATGCGATAACATTACTGGAACCTCTTGTAGAAGACGATGACGAGAATGTTGATGCTCTAGTTTGTCTCGGTATGGCATACGTACAAGCTGAAATGCCTGAAGAGGCTGTAAAAATCCTTGAACAAGCTGAAGAGCTTGTCGAACAGCACTGCGTTGTTGAACTATTCTTAGGACGAGCTCTTTGGGCACTTGGTAAGCTTGATTATGCTGAGGACAAAATAAGAGAGGCTCACCGACTTGACAGTTCTGAACCAGAGGTCTGGCTAGATCTTGCGAGAATCTTATACAAAAAACACG
>JBHLRT010000248.1:0-4287 GCA_048882305.1 Candidatus Thorarchaeota archaeon | reverse complement strand
GACTCACATTCGTAGTTGTAAGAGTACCAGTATCAGTTGAGATAATCGAAGGAGCCTCTGGCTTAGAGCTAACAACATCTATGTTACGAGTCAGAATCACTGAAACAGACACTGGCAATCCTGTTTCTGGAGCCACTGTGTTCTATAGAATTATCAAATCCTCCACGGGTTACATGTATGATCCTGTACCTATGAGCGAATCTGCTGTTCCAGGGATTTATAATGCATCATTATCGCTACTTGATGCGGATGATGTCTATCACATACTGATATCCTGTGAGGCTGATAATTTTGCGCTTGATGAACCATTCACGACGCAGCTGGTCATTACAAGAAATTTCGCAACCGCACTGATTACATACTCACTAAATTACTGGTGGGCATTAGTAGGTATAGTTGCGATTGTCGGAGCCTATGGTTACAGAAGGTCTGCGAGAAAGAGGAGAATTCGTCAGAATAAGATCACTCTTGCAGTAAAACGACGGTTTGACGATGTTAGAAACCTCCTTGGTGTTATTGTACTTCACAAGGACAGTGGATTACCTGTCTATTCAAAGATTCTTCGAGCGGGTCTTGAGGAAACTGTGATTTCAGCATTCATTACTGCAATCACAAGTTTCAGAGGAGAGTTTGATATCGAAACAACAACTGAGGAATGGGGTCTCATTCCAATCTCAGACATTGTTAGAGTAATCTCCACAAACAAACTCATCTGTGCATTCATCACCACAGGGAATCCTTCAGCAGAACAACGTGAAAGGATGATCACCTTCGCGAAGACTGTTGGATTCATCTTTGATGAAACAATGGAAGATGTTCCAGTTGTGATACTTGATCGTCATACAACAATGCAGTTTGATGCTCTGTTTGATGACCATCTGGATGGGTCTCTGCTCAGAACATACAAACTAGATGAAGCTAAGAAATTCCCAACATCGACTTGTGCGGATGAACGAATCGCCAAGAAACACGGTGAAGAGTTCAAACTTGAAGAGTTGGCAGAAGAAATCGCTTCATGCGGTTTGGAGGAGGGTAGAGTCTATCAAGCAATCATGAAGGCTCTTGATAGCCAGCTTCTTATCACAACCGACGAGTCACCTTTCGCTACTGAGATAATTCGAGCTCCAGAAGATGTAGATGTGTCTCCCGATTCATTTGAGAAAGAGGAATAGAAAGAAATTGTGAGAGGGATAATCCTCTCACTTTTTTGTAGGAACGCATCAGTTCCGAACTAAATAGTATTGGAGTGGGTTCCTTCTTCGAAGCAATGGAATCAAAATTATTGCTAATAGAACCACAATTGCTACAGCCAGTGCAGTCCAGTAGATCAATGGAATTACTTCTACTGTCGTCCATTTCGCATAGATACCTACAGCAGCCCAAACTATCACAAGTGCATATGCTATGTCCTTTCGCATCACAAGCATGATTATTGCGAGTAGTAATGCGACAACGAGGACAAGAGCTGTCCAAAGATATTGTGTTTCCACTGGAATTGTAAAGAACTCATTGAGTACTGAAGCAGTATTTGCAATGGTAGCTACAGAGAGCCAACCAGAATAGACACTTACAGGTAGATGGACTGCGAGCTTCTGACCGAGAGGTACTTCACTCATACCTATCTCTAGTCTGGTGTAAGTGTAAAGAAGGGTAAGCAGCAGACCTAGAATCAATGGTTCAGTTAGAAGTAACAAAAGAGTGTTATCGACCGCATAGTGGAACGAGATAAGCCAAGTACTGTTGAAGATTGCACCTATCAAATAGAGGTACCCTGTCTTACCAAGATAGTCTTCATTCACCTGACTTGATCGTGCTTGGTAAGCTATGAATACGATGAGAAGCGTGTAAATCACTCCCCAGATCGAAAAGACATAACCAGCAGGTGTGAAGTAACTGAAGAACACATCAGCCACTTCGAAGGTATATACTCCATTGAAGGGTAGAATGTTAGCTAAAGCATTCATCACAATTGTAGACACTATAGCGATGATGTTTATGATTTGGAATTTCTTGTAGTTATTTGTCATAAAACTCCCAAAAAAATTAACTATATTTAATATATAAATCTGTTTGTAGTTACATTCATCTAAAGAAAAAGAAGTGACAGGATGAACAGGCAAATCATAAACTCACTTTTTCAATAGACCAAGGACTCTGTACCGCAGTATGAATTATTAATAACGATTGATGCTGTGGAGTATATGGAAGAACTCTCGCAACTCTTGTTTGAGCTCTCAAATGAAGACAGGTTGAGAATCCTAAAGGTACTGAGAGAAAATCCAACAAAACTGACCCCATTATCTACTGAACTAGAGCTGACTGTTCAAGAAACGTCAAGACACCTCTCCAGGATGACTAAGGCCAAGTTGATTGAGAAAGAGTCTGATGGAAGTTATACTATCACACCCTATGGGGCTCAACTACAAGAAGTTCTACCATCTTTTGCTTTTCTTCTGAAAAACCAAGAGTACTTTATGACTCACAGGATGTCGACACTACCTAGGAAGTTCATCAGCAGAATGGGAGACCTAGTCCATGCAAAATTGACAGACAATGCTATCGTCTTGTTACAGAATGTAGATGCGCTCATCTCACGGTCTAAAGAATTCGTCTGGATTATGTCAGATCAAGCGTCTTCCAGCACCTTTCCTTTACTGATGGAGAGTATGGCTCGAGGTGCTGAGATGAAGGTTATTCTCCCGAAGGACATAGAGGCACCAAATCTACCTGATGAGTTGCTACCTGATTTCAGTAAATTCAGAGGAGGATTAATGGAACCTAGACATCTTGAGAAGGTCACTCATGTGGTCATTCTATCTGAATCAGAGGCAATTCTCGCACTTCCAGATCTGGATGGTAAGTTAGACTATCAAGGCTTTAAGATCGAGGATGAAGCTGGACTTGGTTGGTGCAAGGATCTCTTCCTCCATTTCTGGGCTGACGCAGATCGTGTCAAGTTCACCTAAAATCAGTCTATTAGAAAGATAGATACCAATAATTGGATTGCGACAAATCGCTCTATCAATTTGAATCTAGAGTTCCATTCAACTTGTTTTATTCTTCTCCCAATCCTTCCGTATCGCTGCTAAATGACCTGTGTGATAATTAAGATGGGTGAAGGCACTTGACAGTACTTCACGGTGTGTCATTCCTACAAAGAATGATGGAGCTGTCCCTTCCTGAATGACCTTCTCAAAATCCTCAGGCGTTGCTTTCTCTACCCACTCCAACAGATTTGCCTCTGTTCTATCATAGTATTCTTGAATCTCAGAAATAGGAGTCCCGGGGAAGTCCCCAGTAGTTCCGGGTTGGTACAGTTTGAACATATTGGGATTCATTGGAGAGCCCTGTTTTATCAGCATGTTTACTGAGAAGTCATAGATTGCAGCCTGATGTGCAATTACCCAACCATATGCTGACATTCCATTTCTTGGACGATAGGAAAGATCACATCCAGCTTTTGTAAGTAATCGAATTTCCATATCACGCCATTTTCGAACACTCTTGGCAGAGATTCGAGCATTTTGAAAGTCACTCATACTAATCGTTCAGTAGGATGGCATCCTCTCTTTTTAGAATTGGCATTAAAGAAAAAGGGTGGGAGCGGAGGACCGCTCCCGGGTTCAATTACTTCACTTCCGCTCAGAGTTTATTCTCACACATACCAGTGCGATTGCGACTACACCAAGGACACCAACAACGACTGAAGACCTAATCAGACCCGAAATAAAGGCACTTACAGAAGAAGGTGCAGTCGATGGAAACACTGAGAAAATTGGGTCGTGAGTTATTGAGTAGCCATCCCACTCCGCATAGCAGGAGCTGTAATAGTATGTATCTCCCCACGAGCGGAAGTCGGCATAGGCTAGATCGGTGGTGGATTCCGCGAGCATCGGAACGGGATAGAAGTAGTATGGCATAATTACAGTCCCCACATCGTATGTCTGACCATCTCGACCCCAGACATATGTCCCGCCAAAATCGACAGTTGTACGAGTTTGGTCCTGATCAGAGAAGCGGAGGAAACCATTTGGAGCATCTTCAGTTTCTAACGAGTCAGTCTGAAGCATTGTCCAGTCACCTTCAGTGGCTGAAAAGCCCTCAGGTGGAACTTCGGTTGGTACTGATTCATTTCCAGGGAGTGGAACAGGATCAGTTGGCTCGACAGGGACTTCAGGAACCACGTAGCTTGTGAAAGAACTCCAGTAGTTGATTGTGAGACCGAGACCCTCTAGATCAGGTGAAACCTCACCCGTAACTGGATCATTGAAATCACTGATATACTGG
>JBHLRT010000247.1:3840-4288 GCA_048882305.1 Candidatus Thorarchaeota archaeon | reverse complement strand
GAAGGACGGACTCGCTCTCAAGGTATAATGCCTTTATCTCAAGAACTCTCGTTTTTCTGTGAACCTTAGCATCCATCCTTCCAGCAAGTTCAAGCCCATCAAGTATAGGCAGTACGAAATAGCCATAGACACGTTTAGGTTCTGGAACATAACACTCGATTGTGTAGTCAAAATTCCAAATCTGGTTAGGATAATGTCGCTCTCGAATTACATTATCAAATGGGCTAAGTATCTTAACTGGTCTATCATCTGTAGGTAACTTTGCAGTACTAGTTAGCTGATTGATTTGATCGTTGTGGATAAAGTATCTCGTTTTACTGCCTTGGATAGATACCTCTTCAAGAATTCCCTCTTTCAATAGTCCCTCTAAATAGGATTCAATCTCTGCTTTCTTTCCATTCCATAATTTCCGAGCAGGAAGCCGCCCCAAATAAGTACGGATATCCAT
>JBHLRT010000247.1:0-3830 GCA_048882305.1 Candidatus Thorarchaeota archaeon | reverse complement strand
TGACTTGCTAGACCTAGTGACTTCATAGTTACATTCGTAACGAATTCAGCAGCTTCTTCATCCGATAATGGTTCCGTATCTATGTGTGGAGGAAGGACTCTTTCAGACAAATCATATTGTTTCTGGAAATTCGTCCGATATGCAACCATCAACCTTCCTGTAGTGTAGAGATATTCTAGTGCACGTTTCTCAATCTTCCAATCCCACCAGCCATCGGATTTGGTTTTTCGTTCACCAATAGACGCACTGTTTGTTATTCCTTCATTTTTGACTTTCCTGTATACTTGCTCAATGAGATCGTTGTTCTCTCTACCCCATTTTCTGAATGACTCCCATAGCTCTTCTGGGTAAAACGATCTTCTCCAGGCATAGAATGGGTAGCTCTCCATTGGCAATAAGCACGCGGCGTGAGACCAATATTCGAATAGTTTTCCCTCTTTTTGTGCTTTCCAAATATCACCTTCATTGTACCCTTGAAAACGATTGTAGGTTATGAGATTATGACTTCGTGACACTACTGAAATAGTATCAATCTGGATATTGTGAATCCTATTTGCAACATCCATGATAGATTTGGGTGGTTCCGATGTTCGAAGGCCTTGAACATCTAGAATAAACCGTCTTGCATCTTCAGAAGAAACCTCTATCATGACTTTGAGTGACTCAGTTCCTCCTGATAATATCATCTCTCCCTTTTCATGAGGGATGTCAGTACTTCCGGTGGTCGTAAACTCTATTAATCTTCAAAATTGGCAACACCATGAGGATTGCATGGATGAGTCAACAGAATACAAGGGCTGGAAATATAGTCGGTATCTGTTTCATGATTTTTTGGTGTAGTATCGCCTTTGGTATGGGGATTACAGCCTGGTCCTGGGGAGCTCCACCATTCTTTTCATTAGTTGCTTTTGGGATGGGCGGATTTGGAATTGTCATTTGTCTCACAACCTTCAGACGACGTAGTCTAACCTATCCACAACAACGAAGTACTCAGCATGACTATATGACCTATACTGGCGATTATCAAAGCCCACACTCACAACCTGTTGAGAGGAAATCATACGAAGCGCCTTCTTACTGTCCATCATGCGGAGCTTCAATAAGTACTGATGAGGTGGATTGGGTCGCACCTCTAAAGGCAGTCTGTCCGTATTGTGAAGCTGTGATTGATGCAGTAGAACGAGATTCGTAATGACTTTACTTCCATTTCTTCAGAACATTTTCCATTTGCTTTATTGCAGCTTCGACATGCTGTCTTGTTTTCCTTAATGCTTTTGCACCTTTGTACCTCTTTGCATCTGGAAATTCATCTGGATCCCAGTCCTTTTCCAGATTAAATGGGAACAACTCTGTGTACGCTTTCATTGCGTTAGCTGCCTTCGAGTATTCCTCTGAAGCTTTTGACAGACTCTTACTGAATGACTCCCTATCATAGCGTTTAGCTAATCGCATAAGGAACTCAGATGCAAGGTTCAATCCCTCTTGTGTGCATACCGCTACGTATGAGTTGCCATGATATCGAAGTTGAGTGTGTCCCTTTAATTCTCTAGATTCCTCCTCTGATTCTGGAACAATCCCTGCTTCCAAAGTACACGCCCAATCGTCAAAAGCTTCAGGCCCCGAAACATATCCCTCTACCTTTTCTCCACCTTGCGCAATGCCTAAACCTCGTTCGATAGCTTCTCTATCTCTAACCCTTTCATCTTTGTGCCCTATCGATTCTCTGAATATCATCCTGAATAGCCCGCCAGGTGCAAGCAGGTTCTTGTACAGGATTGGCACTTCTTCTTCTGGTACCTGCGGTAGACTTCGAAATGTACTCACCAAATAGCTATCATCACTAAATCCATTCACAATTCCAAACTCTGGAACATCAGGAATTCCCCATATCCCAACAGGTCTACCCGTGCTTTTGATGGTGTCTTGAATTTCTACGAAGTAGTTTCTTGCTCTCTCTATCTGACTCTCATCATTGGATGGTTCATAACTTGGTTCTACCCACCTTTGCTCTATTTTCCAGCCAAATGATTCCAGACCCTCCGCGAATTTATTGAAAGGTGCAACTGTTGGTGCTGACGGACAGGTTTCTCCTTTTGCAGTATTGGTATGAAAAGCATACCCAGTGTATCCTCCAACATCAACTAGATCTGTTTCTACTCCCAATGACTTCAAAATACCAGTTGCAGTAGCTAGATATGTTATCCATGCAGCCGCAAACTTCGCTTTTGACTCGACCTCGAAATTCGTCATGCTAATTCTATTTGTCTAGAAAATCAAGAATATATCAAATATACTATCTGCTCAGACAAGCCCTCCTCCTTAGAGGACTGAGATCCTGTCTTATTGCACTTAACCCTTGATAGTTGCTAGTTCAAGTAATTCCTGTGGTTGATTCTCTCTGATACTCTTTAACAGACTGGTTGTCGTAGAACCTCTTCTTTGAAGTTCACGTTCAAGTTTATTCATACAGACTGTTATGTTCACTATCGCATTTCTAAATGTGACAATGCTAAGTCTGAGTTCATCATCAGTGCAAGATGACATGTTTCTCGGAGCGCAGCACTTGATTGTAAGTTTCCTTTCTTTTATTTCGAATTCTTTCACTTGATGCGACCTCATACATTTCTGCATGATATAATAGGAAATATTAACTAATTAGATTATCTTTTCAGAACGCAAGTAAAGCATCATTTTGGGCTTCAGAACACATACATTCTATGCATGATAGAGACTCCTTCAGGTTACAAAATGGGTGGACGATGGGCTTGTTTGGATTAAACTTCTTTCATTCCGAAGCGAATTTGATACATGTTTGGAACCAATATCTTCTATCGCCAATTGGCATGTTCGCAGGCATATTCTCTTAGGGCTCTACTCAATTCTCCCAAATGCCACATACTATGGCGAAGGACATAGATGAATTTAGACAGTCTTGATGTTTGCCATCTTGAAAAACCGTCGGTCTCGAAGTATTCGTCATCGGAAAAAGAACGTAGTTTATTCTCAAGATTTCGCTTAGTTTCCTCTAGGTACTCATGCATCATGTCTTTCGTTATTCGCTTTGCAGTTTCTTCTGGACTCTCTGATTTCCAATCGATACCTCCTATTCTTCCTCCCCATTTCATACTCTCTGGACTATCAGCCGCATAGAATTCTACAGTCTGAATGATGTGGTATACTCGCTCGCAAAAGTACCAAACATTCATACCTTCTGTTTCGCTCCAAGGTTTGTCTATTCTCTCAATACCATCAGTCCATTTCTCATCGGGCACTCTATCAATGGTTTCAAGAGTTATTTCCCAGCTTGACTTAAACTGCTCTACAAGGTGATCCGCGATTCTCTTCTCTGCCAATTCGTTCTTCTCCTCTTCATTCTATTAGTAAATCTCCCATTACAAGACAAACAGACTTTCTGAAAAATGATTGGAATAAAGTCTGTGCAAGCCCATGAGCATGTATCAGAATCGTTTCTTCTTTCTCGGATATGCAGCGAATTTCTTTCTTTCTTTCATACTAATCCATTCTGTTTCTTCATCTATTCCCTTGAGTGACCTAATGATGTCAAAAGAAATCCATCGAGATACTTCCGGATGCGGTGGATACTCCCATAGACCATAGTCCCCCTGTGCTTCAAGAATCCATGATATTAAATCTTCAACTCGCGGGTCAGAAGTACTTGCACCCAACTTGGAGCATAAATCAATGATTAGTGCTGGATCGAACTTTGCATGATACGTGAGACCGCCTCTATGCGGCTCAACACCTATGTATCGCGCAACATTGAATCCAAGGTTGTTCCGGTCTCTTGTTTCTCTTCCTAGAAGATGGTC
>JBHLRT010000246.1:0-4294 GCA_048882305.1 Candidatus Thorarchaeota archaeon | reverse complement strand
GTCTATCTTCATGGTGGGTTGATAATCAAGAGTTCTCAGTTGATAGTGTCGGTCGTGTTAGGAACTTAGTAAAACTCGCACCAGGAGACCATACTGTGACAGTATTTGTGAGTGACAATAATGACAATGTCTTGCAGGCGACTTTCACTGTCCACGTCGGGAGTCCGTTTATCACTGATACTAGCGGAACACCAAGCATCATTGATTCTGCAATATTGTTTGGAGCTGGTGTAGTCGCAACTGCAGCAGTTGCAGTCGTCGTCTGCGCGATAGGGCGAAGAAAACCTGTTAGCTCAAAATAGAAAATGAAAGGATTCCAATGAAATGGAAAGGAATATCAGGCAAGAGATATTCCTTCCCTCTTTAGGGAGATGTGCGATTGCAGTATCTAGATTTCTATCTCATGATGATATTTACAATGGTCCTTATGGTTTTCATTCTCATATTCGTGTGCTCTGGCATCAAGGTGCTCAAGGAATGGGAACGTGTCGCAATCCTTCGTCTTGGGAAGTTCTATGCCATCCGGGGACCTGGGATTATCTGGAAAACTCCGATACTAGATCACATTGCTCTGAAGGTTTCACTTAGAGTACAATCGACTGATATCGATACGCACCTCCCATCAGCAGAGTCCACACGAAGATGGAAGGGTATTGTAAATTGGCGGATTGTGGATGTTGAAAAATATCTGTTCAGTCTTCAAGACCATGAACGAACAGTTCACACTACCATCCAGCATTATGTCAGTAAAGAGGTTGAATTCTTGTCAAATGATGCACTCTTCAGTGACAAAGATGAGATATCCTCAAGAATTGAAGAAGCTCTCACGCCCGTCCTCGAAAAATGGGGTATCAAGATGGTTGGTGTAGATCTTCGCAATGCTTCAGAGTGGGAATGATTACTGAAATAAATGTGGGGAAGGGTTAACTTGTTAACCCTATATTTTCAGTCCCTGTGAAGTTACATCCTAATGCTAATAGAGAAGCCATACCCAAATTCTGAATCATAAAAATGGGGGAATTTTCGCATCAAAAAGGTGCATCCACATACTCAGTTCTTGGATATAGGATTTGGATACTTCACGTGTCATCAAGATAGTGCCATCTTTGAGTGATATGAATCCGCTATAGTTGCTTCGACAAATCGTGAAGAATATCTCGGCAAAATAAGAACGCTCTTAAGGAGAATAAGAAGTCAAGCAATGTGAGGAGAAATTTCTTGACAGATTATCTGGAAAGTCTGAAGGGAGAAATTGGTAAAGTTGTGAAGACTCTGGATCAATTCTTTAACAACAAGATTGACGAAGTCAGTAGACTTGGTTCTTGGCATGGCCAATACTACGAAAATATCAAAGAATACATTATGCGTGGAGGAAAAAGACTCCGACCTGTTTTAGTTGTTCTTGGTTACAAAGCTGTTAGAGGTGACACTGTTCCTGATAATCTATACAAAGCCGCAATCTGTGTTGAAATCTTGCATAACGGATCACTTCTTCATGATGACCTAATAGACCATGATGAAACTCGCAGAGGTGGAAAGACATTCCACGCAACCTATAGAGATCTCTACTTCGATAGAACGAAGGATGACGACGCATCTTTTGACCATGGAATGACAATGGCAATTCTTGGCGGCGATTCACTCATCAATATGGGCGCAGGAGCAATAACAGCAGCCAAACTCGAACCAGATGTCGCAGCATACCTTCACGACCTCTATGAATTCTCATTCCAGAATCTTGTCGATGGCGTGTTGCTCGAGATGAACATGATAACAGATGATACCGCAACCTCAGAGACCTACCTCACGATGGTCAGAATGAAAACTGCAGTCCTCTTTGATCGGTCACTGATGATGGGAGCAGCAATAGCTAAAGCAACAGAGTCACAGATTAAGGCACTCGAAGAATTCGGTATCAATGTTGGGAAAGCTTTCCAAGTGCAAGATGATATCCTTGGAACTTTTGGGGACGAAGAGAAGTTAGGAAAGTCGGTTTCGGGAGATATCCGTGAAGGGAAGAAAACTTTGCTTGTCTTTGAAACCTATGCGAAAGCAAATGAAAACCAACGGAAAGAGTTTGATAGTCTCCTTGGGAAACATGGAATTTCGGACAGTGAGATAGAACATGTCCGAAACCTATTCCGTGAAACTGGAGCACTTGAATCAGCTCAAAAGAAAATGACAGAGCTCCTCACCTCAGGACAGAAAGCACTCGATAAAGCAGAGCCGCCTTTGGATAATAAATACAAAGAATTCCTCATCGGTCTATCTGATTTCCTAATTCAGAGAGACTTCTAGAATCCAAAAATCACGCAAAAGCACAGAATTTTATTCTACAAGTAAGCAATCCATATAGTGGCTCTAATGTCCTACAAGGTGCGTAATTACAGCTATGACAATGACTTACATTCAGCACAAAGATTTCTTTGGGAGATCTTCAAGATATCAGGAAAACACTATACATGGGTTCCTTCTGGATTGGAAAACGAAAGACATGGACCCTGCGGTGATGAAGATATTAGAGAGGATGATAGCAAGATCAGGATTTGGGAATACATAGATGAAAATGGTCCAACAATGGTTGCCCTCACAATTATGGAGCCTAATGGCGTCTTTTGGATGAATGTACACCCTGAACATCATGAACTTGCAAGAGAGATAATTCCAGCTATCGAGGAGCAAAGAAGATCTTCAACCAAGGACAAGAGTAAGGGACTAAAGATTGGTACTCCTATTCCAGTTGGTTTTGGTTCTCGGATAAATATCCTGAAAGAATTCGGATTTGAAGATGGAGGTCTCTGCGAACACAATCAGGTTCGACCACTAGACCTTCCACCCCCAGACTTTCAACCACCGGAAAGCTATATTGTAAGACAGGTAAAGCTACCTGAAGACTTTGAGCCTTATAGTGAAGCAGTCAATACCGTATTTTCACATTGTCATATGACCGAGAAGTTAGCAATGCTGTATACTGAAGCTGGTTTCTATAAAGATGAACTTGATCTTGTGGTTGAAGCACCTGATGGTAGTTTTGCAGCGTTTGTAACAGTACGTATTGATCCAATCACGAAGATGGCTGAGCTTGAACCAGTGGGTACACACCCAAATCATCGAGGTAAGGGTCTCGCAAAAGCAGTATGCGCTGAGGGAATCCGTCGTGTTCAGAAATATAATCCGAGTTGCATTGTTATTCTTGGTGCTGCTTCCACTGATGCTGCAGCAAGACTCTATCACTCTCTAGGTTTCATCAAAGAGGATGTTCATCTCTGGAATAAGACCATTTAGTTATCTCTTCAAACGAGTTGAACCAAGTTTCCTAAGAAGTGTACCACAAGCTTCACATTCAACTCGATGAACGGGATTTTCCATACCGCATTTCGGACAGACAATACCACCTTTTGATCCTCCACCTGCCCGATAGGTGGCAGCCAGATTATCAGAACCACTCTGAGGTCGAGCTCCTGTCACACCATCTCCAAATTCAATAGAGGTTTGACCATCTGGTTCTCGTTTCACAGCGTATACACTGTTATCCTTAATCCCAGGTCGGGGAGCTGCAACATGCTTAATTATGGAAGCTCCGCAGTATGGACATTCTCTCGTTCCAGGTTCTACAGATCCTCCACAGCTATCGCACTTTGGCAATTATCTATCCTCAAATGACTCAGTCTAAAACGATGTATTAAGGGTACCGTGAAAAAAAAAGAAAGGATGAGTAGCTCTTACTAGCAAGAACTCATTATTCTCATCCCAGCCATTTTAGCAGATTTGATGACTCGTGTACTCTCACGGACGGAACCTCTCCCGTTCATCCCCGGAGCAACCACAGTTTCGAGAAACTCCATTTCAAGATAGTTGCAGATATCCACTAACATCCCGATTGTGTGTCGGGCATAGTGACCATCTCCACCACCCATGGGAATAGCGGCAATCACTTTCTTGCCTTGGAAACACCTCTGGTCAAGACCATACCATCTGTCGATGAAGAGTTTGAACTGAGCTGTAGGACCCCACCAATATATTGGCGTTCCTAAAACCCAAACATCAGCCTTTTCCATCAACGGAATTAGTTGTTCCATGTCATCCTTATGAATGCAAGATCCAGTCCTTTGGCATCCATTGCATGCTTGACAGGGAGCTATCTTCATTTCATTCAGAATGACTTTTTCTGTTGTAGCTCCCTGTTCAGCAGCAGAGGCAAGTATGGTGTCTACTAGGGTCTCAGTATTCCCACCACGCCGAGGACTACCTACAATTCCGAGAACATGCTTATTATCATAAGGCACCATTCATA
>JBHLRT010000245.1:0-4301 GCA_048882305.1 Candidatus Thorarchaeota archaeon | reverse complement strand
AAGTTGAATGCATCAAACATATTCATTGGAACCGATGTTGATGGAGTCTTGGATGACAATCCGAAATTGAATCCATTAGCCAAACATATACCTATAATCAATCAAGAAAACAAAGAAACTATTCTATCCAAAGTTGGTCCTTCAACCACTACTGATGTAACAGGTGGTATGGCCAAAAAACTGAGTGAACTTCTTGAACTTACAAAACAAGACAGAAATATCATCATTTTCAATCTAACAGTTCCTGATCGTCTAAAACTTCTATTGCTTAATGAGCCAACAATTTGTACAAGAATTCAGTCATAGTTCAAGTTACCTGAGCTGATATATTATCATCCATTGTTTTGATGATTAGGTTACTTGGTGTTGCGACACTTTCTTCAAGATATTCAGACGCAGTTAAAACACAAACTACCTTTGTTGACTTACAGGTCCTACATGCCACATCACTGTGAAGATGCAGAAGTGTATTCAATTGCTGCTGATTTGGAAAAATAACATATGAACTATCACCAACACAAAGATCATAGTATCCATGATTTCTTGAAACATGAGTATTTTGTTTCTTCAGTTCTTGTTCAATGATGTCTATGGATTTTTCTTTCAGGCTTTTTAGAACCGATGAATTCACCAACCAGAGTCCTTCTGTAAGTTCTATAAACTGAGAATTATTAACACGAAGAGCAATTAGAACTTCATCTGCCAACAATTCTGTTAGTGCCCTTTTTCCTTCCTCAATACTAAGAGGAGCTGATCTTCCTTTTAATGATTGAAGAGCTGTTGTTTCGATAAATTCTAACAGTTCCTCCCACTTGACTTGACCATTTGATATATCAACAAGGTCTTGGATCAGACCGAACCATAGTCGAATCTGAATTGCACGGTTTGTTGCAGATCCTACTTCATGCATTGCTCCAATCAGGCCAATCTGACTATCCGAAGATTCATCTTCTTTCAATTGGGTTTGCACTGATGAAGAATCGGACGAATCAGTTCCTCGAGCCAATCCTTCAATTATTGAGTCAAGAGACCTTGGAAATGCTGAAACAACGCTCACTTCATTGAACTCCTCAGACGAATCCATCATTTCTCTTAACTTTGCTGCAGCAACACTACCTCTTACAACAACATATAGTTCGCTAACACCATTTTGGAGTTTACTCATTTGTTTTCGTATTTTCTCCAGAGTCAAGCCCATTGATGAAGCCCTGAGATGTTCCGGAATAACTACAACAGCTCTATCTTCGAGTACGATATCTGGCCAATCAGGATTTTCAGAAACACTAGAAGGATTATACTCAATTCCGAGCTTTCCTAAAATATAATCAACAATCACACATTTGATGGCTTCTAGAGATTTTCCTGGGAGTGTAAATATGAATCCTCCATCAACGAGAGCTAAAGATTCCCTTTCTACAGTCCCCAATGAAACAAGATTGCGAATCGCTTCCGAAATATCATCGTCCATAACCTTAGCGTCTAAAACCGATAAGAGATTCCGAATCTCATTTTCTGTAGCCCATCTCTCCGAAGCTAAAAATGCTACTACATGACCTCCAAGCCTATCCAGTCTATTAAAGACAAGAGTTTGTGCTTCAGACTCCTCTGAGTGTTTTGTTTTCTCTGATTCATTCACCAGAATTTCTGTTGTTTCTGAAGTATGTTCCATGACTGTAGGAATAATGACAGAATCGACTTGCACGGGTTTATCCATAGGAATAGATTCTGGAAATCTTTGTGTAGCAATCTCAAACGTTTCAGTGTATGGAATGCTCATCAGCGCTCTACCACGTTTCAGTGTCTTAAGATATTGTTCCTGATTTTCATCTAACGACAAAAATCTTCCACCAACTTGGCTATCATAGGGCAATCGAAAGACAATTTTCGTTGAGGTATTCGCCAAAATATTTGACGAAATATTGGGTCTCGTTGAAATCACAATCACACCTTGTCCAGTAGCTCTTTGTAGCATCACCATAGATTCTCCGGTAGTAACATCAGCAGCTGAATGTCGTGTATAACTCTCCGGTACCAAATTACTCGCTTCTTCTAACACAACAATATGATGTAGCCCTTCAGTGATTCCACGTTTCATTGCACTATCAAAGATTCGCTTAGCTATAAGATTGTAAAGAAGTCGAGCAGAATCCATTCCCCCCATACGTGCGACGTATGATAAATCCAAAATAACACGCTTGTTTAACAAATCTGGGAACCGAAGTGCTTCCGGAGCACCTCCAAGAATCGATCCTAATGGTTCACGTGTAAGTATTTCAAGACGATTTAGTAATGCATCTCTTGTCATGTTTCCCATGCGATCATTTCCGGCTAATTCTGAAACAGCCCTAACGAGAGACTGCACTGAGTTACCTTGGTCTAAAGACTCTGTAGCATGCATTACAGAGTCCCTTAGCAATCTCTCCATTGCCGGAGAAAGCTCAGAAGATTCTCCTCTCTCATTCAACAATTCTTTCAGAATTACAAATGTGGAAAGTGCATTGTTCTTATCGGTTGCATATTCTGGGTCAAAGAGATTAAACGCAAAAGAGGCATCAATTCCGGGTTTCAAGACAAGAACTTCTGACTCACCATACTCAGTCAGACTAAGATATTCTGATCCCTTGACATCAAATATCCACCACGGAATCTTTGTCTTTGTGCTTAATTGAGCCATAAGATGTTTTACAAGTGTTGTCTTTCCAGTTCCAGTTGCTCCTAAAATAGCAGCATGTTCCCTTAACCAATCAGTTTTCAGCCCAACATTTGATAAACGACGACCTCCAAAAACTGTTTCTCCGATAACAAGTTCATTCTCGATTAGTTCTTTTGGAGGAATTGAAAACACTGGTGACTCCCTTGGAGTTATTACTGGAAGTTGCTGAATTGGTGTATTAATGAACGATGATAACCTAGCTATATGCATACGCTGGTGTTTCAAATGTCGACGACTAATCACTCTGAATAGTGTTCTTCTTGATAACTTTACTAAATTAAGCTTAATAGAATCACTACCACCCCATAACGAATGAATTAATCCACTTACTCCGTCCAAATCAGCTTCTAATGTATTATCAGATGATGTTTTGACCCTAAAATACACACTAGTATCAAACCAACCTGCTCTATCCTGAATCTCTTCATAACGAGACACAAGTTTCTTCTTTGCCGCATGATCCTGCAGCGATTCTTCTTTGCGTTTTTCCTTAGCTTGGATGCTTTTCCATTGATTTTCAAGTGTACGTTTCTCTTTCCCTGGTTTAGAGGCTGAAAACACACATGTCATACTAGTTGTATAACATTGTCTGAGAGCTGTTGAAATGTAAGTTCCAATCTGAGATGTTTCCAGAGTGGGATAGTTACGTGGTAATCCTTGAAGTATCATTAGTCCCATCGAATTGGTTTCATCATTGATAGCCAGATTTTGGGATTTAATCGTAACCCCACTCATATTACTCAGAACAGCATCTCGTAGACAATCATCTTCAAGAAGTTTCATCTCGATACTGCTTAGAGATGATAATAGAATTGCTTCAGTTCTAGTTGCCTCTCTTCTTAAAATGTCCCGAATTTGTTTCGAGCTGGTTCCGGTTACTGTGATAAAGATATACAAAAACGGTTCTCCATTTTCGACGCCAGCTTCAAAAGCCATTGTAACTGACTTATCCATACCAGCACGCATAGCCAATAACATACTCTCATTATACCTAGGTTTTCCATTTTCGTCTGAATATACAGATCCAGAAACGGATTGGATTTCAAGACAACATGTTCCTATAATATGATTATCAATCTGAATCAGCAACATAGTATTATCCACAGAAACCAATGGTTTCTGAAGACGGACTTTTTTAACAGTCAGTAACAATCCGGATGTAACTGGAATAGTACAAATTATTGTTTCAATGAATCCCTTCAAAGAAAACACAGGAAGAACAACTACTCCTACTAATGGAAGCAGATAGAATAACATCAGATAGAATCCAGCAAATAGGGTACTTACTATCCAGAGGAACCTAATCCATGACTTTGATTCTTTAACTGAATCATCTGAAACCAAACCTGTGTCTTTTCGACGAGTTAAGTGAAATGACATCTATGATATCCTCATCATGATTATTCCAAGATTAGCCACTTGCTGAACCGAACCATCGTACCCTCGTTTAGCTTATGAACACCCCTAAACTATGATAGAATGATACTGATTCTATAGGAGAATAAAAACCCAAAAAATGAATGATGAACTGGTGGTAAAGCTCAGAAAAGTGACTATCACTGTTCGAACTTTGTAACTCTAGCTAAGA
>JBHLRT010000244.1:0-4319 GCA_048882305.1 Candidatus Thorarchaeota archaeon | reverse complement strand
TTGACAGCGACAGCGACAACGATGGTTACGTGGACGGTACAGATCTCGACCCCCTGCATGACCTCCTGGTGAAGGTGAAGCTTTACAGGTTCGAGGTCGAAGACCCGATAGACTTCGAGATAGTCATGAAGTCCAAGACCATACGAGTTCCGTATTTGGTTGTCCACTGGTGGGGAGTTGAAGTCAAATACGAGTCTTTGACAATCCAATACCCTGCCATCGAGGAGAACAGAAACGCTGAACCATTCTTCAGAGCGTACGCAGGAGACCAATGGTCGACAGGGAACATGATGAACAGCGAGGTGCCTGTTGCTAGAAGTGTTACACAGCTCAGTTCCAACCAGCTTCCACTGTTCGTGTCCAATGTTCCTGACGATGATCCCAGAGTGTTCGTCGATATAGAGGCATGGGATGTTGACCTTGATTTCGATGACCAGTTAGACCTCGCTGGGTTTGGCAGGACCTCTCAAGCCACTTTCAATCTAGCAGAGGCTGTGATGTATCAACCTGGGGACTACCAGGAATGGAAATCCTCAAGTGGGAGTGACGATGGAAGCACAAGCAGCGACACTGACGACGCCTACATTAGATATTACATCTACCACGACTACGAACTTCCCTATCAGGAACAGATGGAACTAGCAGAGAAGTTCATGCCCCAGCTCTATTTCGATGCAGCAGAGATCTGGCGCCCACGTGACATACAAGAATTCCTGGATCATGCAATCCTTCGAGACAGTGATGGATCTCAAGCAGACCTTGATCCAACACCTGCTGAACTAGAGGCGTATACTGGAACTGGAGCTTACTTGGACCTTGATAATGCATACCATAGTCAGGACTCCTCAACATACGGTCTCAAGATTTACTCACATGTGTTCACGGGGTACAACGACCACATCTTTGTACAATACTGGTTCTTCTATCTCTATGACCTCTGGGTCAATCAACATGAGGGAGATTGGGAGATGATCCAGCTGATACTACCACCCAAGGGCTCTCAGGATGTGGATGTCTTGGTGCCTCTACAGGCGGGATATTCCTGGCACAATCACATCGTGACGAGTGGATGGTTTTCCGGAGAATTGTCAAAGGTGGGTGTCAATCATCCTATTGTGTACGTGGGACTTGGAGGCCATGCGAGCCGGTTCACTCCTCTTGGTGTCTTTACTGCGGCGAATATGGGCCAATACTCTATGGAGCTCTTGAACAATCAAGGATGGTTGAGTTTTGACGGAGAGTGGGGTGATCGGTCCGTCTTACCCGGATTCACTGGTCCTCCTGGTCCGGTATTCAGGTCTGGTTGGGTGTTGTCCCCGGAGCATTTCGTTGTGACATTTCGCGGCACCTATCATGCGTATATGTGGACTGATCCATGGTTCTGGCATTTCTACACCACTGAGCCACCATGAAACCTGTGGGAGTTGATAAACAGAGAGAAGAGAGGATCGCACCCCTTCCTCTTTTAGAAACAGCAGATAGTCTGGTTGAAGACACCCCCAGGTTTCCTTGATAATAATCAAAACATGACCTCTTCGCAAAACTCAAATAGAATATTAACAATTGTTAATTATTCATTCATTTCTGAAGATGCGAAGTTGATAATATGACAACCAAAGAGGACAGCTTTCTATCTGCCGATTTGACAACCTTGGAGTATAATAAGGCAAGAATCCATGAGTTAATGGACGCTGTAAACAATCAAGACTTGGCGGCTCTAGACAATCTAATTGTGGCTGAATATGTAAATCAACAAATGCGAATTGGAAATATTGATGAGTTCAAAGCAGTCTTGCGTGAGCAATACAGAGGGTTTCCTGATATCCATCGGACCATCGAGGATATTGTTGCTGAAGGGGACAAGGTCTGGTTACGTGTCAAAATCACTGGAACGCACACAGGTGAATATCGCGGAGTTGCTCCCACGGGTAGGAGAATCGTTATGCCAGCTGTTCCTGTCTATCGTATAGTTAACGGTAAGGTGACTGAAGGCTGGTCTATATGGAATCCTTTGGATTTGTTCAAACAGCTGGACGTCATTGAATACAAGGGATTTCCTGACGAGTCTGGTGCCAATCGTCCAACGATTGCAAGAAGATCAACGAATGAGTGAGTTGAGAACATGAATAAAGAATCACTACTGAAGACCATTACTGAACTCGACCTAACCTTCTCAGAGGACCGCGGAGCAGACATGGGTGACTTCTTCGCGGAGGATGCTATTTTGATGTTCCCATTCATGTCAGATGTCGTTGGTCGAGAGTCTATTCGAGATATATTCGTTAGATTCGTATCGATGTACACAACGGAATCGTGGAAACCTAAACGAGAACTCATTCGAGTTTATGAAAGAGATGCCTACACATTGGGTAGTTTTATTGAGGTGCGAACCAAACATGATGACAGAACGACAGAAACAGTGTATGGTCGTCTTCTGGAGGTTTGGAAGCTGTCATCTGAGAATAAATGGGAACTCACTCATTTCATGAGTGGACGGTATGCGGAAACAGAAGTAGCTTAGGGATCTTCTCTCTTCAATCATTTCTGCTTTGAACAATAATCAAATATTGGTCATCCAATATATCATTTCTGAAACACTATGACCGATTCAGATAGTCCATCTTTCTATGACCTAATCACAATTGTAGCAAATCTCGTTCCCGACTTGCCTAAACCAAGTGAGATTATGGCTGAGATACAAGCCAATGATCGGATGCTCTGGCTTGAAGGCTGGTGCGACGGTTGTATTGCAGGAAAGGGATTTCCACCAAAGGGCGAAGGAATGCTGCGAGAAAAACTCGATTACCTTCGTGAAATAACACCAGAATTTCTAGAAGATAGAGCAAAGAAAAGGGGAATGATTGTTCAATGGTCTGGTTTTATTCCCCTGAAAGATAAGGAGTTCCTATACGGAATATCTTGGGGAATCTTCCGCAAAGAAATGTACACAAATCAGGCTCTGCATCTCTTGCCTATTGGATTAAGCTCTCTGCTGTTAATAGTGAGGATCCAAGATTATGCCGGTACAGTTCGCAAGGTCTGCGAAATCCTCTGCATAGTATCTACGTTCAATTGAGAAACCGACTCCAACATCCCAGTGTGTAGGTATAGCATACTTAAGGTCAGAATTGATTTTGAGGTCATCTATTACTTTCGCTGCTTCACTTGCATTTGTCCACGCGTGGTTTGGAGAATCACTGACTGGTAAAATCGCTATGTCTGCTTCAATCGATTGCATTTCTAGAATTCGATCTGTATCGCCTGCTTGATAGATTCTTGTTCCTTCAAAATCTATTATTACTCCAGTATTGTTCTCGGCCTTGGTATGCATGGGCGTATCGGTTAGATAGAGTGTCGCATTGTAGCAGTAGCTAGGTACGAACTCAAAACTCACCTTGTCAAATGTAAGAACATCTCCTGGCTTGACTGTATAATTCGCCTCAACTATTTCAGATGGTCCCTGCGAAGCTATAACGATTGTATGAGCATCAGAAAGCTTGCTAACAATGTACGAGGAACAATGAGTTGGATGATCATGTGAAATTAGTATGAAATCAGCTGTTTCCAATAATGCATCATTATCATCCACATAGAACTGCGCAGGATCGACGTAAACGATAACATCATCATATTTCAGTTTGAATCCCATAATCTTCAGAAACCAAATATCTACTCCATTGTAATGAAGCCCTTCAGGAGGTTCTAATAGTGGTTCATTTGCGGGGCTATTGAGAAAGAAAACATATGATACCACACTCAAAACCAAAATACACGCAATTGATATCCCAATTAGTTGATTTTTGTTCATCCTGAATGTGCTCCTGATGAATTAGATATACCTCTTTGTTCAAATGGCATATATCATTACATTTCCCCTTCAATGATTTATTAAGAGCATTTTTTTACGCAACGCGTGAACCACTTACAACTTCAATTCTCCACTTATCATATTTCGAGATGTTTCATTGCTTGATTAGACCTACAGTTTTTCTCATGTCTGTAGAGGCTTTAAATATCTGACATTCTGTAAATAGACTTGTGTCAATAGTATCTGTAGTAAAGGGAGAACGTGGTCTTGAACCCGTATTTCGGGCAATGGAATTGATCCCGTTCAAGGAGGCTCTTGAGTCCTATGAGACCGTCTTAGTGAAACCGAACCTGCTAACAGGTCACACCTTCGAGACCGGGATTACAACAGACCCCATAGTTGTAGAAGCAGTGCTCATGAAGGTAATGGAACTTGATAAGAAGGCGATAGTAGTCGAAACGGAGGGTGGAACAACTTCACCAGACGAAGCACTAATTGAGACCGGTATGAT
>JBHLRT010000243.1:0-4320 GCA_048882305.1 Candidatus Thorarchaeota archaeon | reverse complement strand
CAAAATATGCAGAAGTGTTTCGAATGAAAATACCTGAACCAAGGGATGGAGCTGATATGGAAACTCCTTGAAGAACAAAGGGATTCTCAATTGTACCATTACCAGTGAAACCTTCCGGAGAAAATCCAGTGTTTCCTGTGACGACGAATGAACTTCTAGGTTGGTAGGCATTCAAACGATCATCGATTACGATTCTATCTATTGCTTCTTGGCCATCTATCCTGATAGATGAGTCAATTGTTATTCCAGAAAACAAAATGAATATACTCAGACAGATTATGAAGCAAAAGAACCGGTTTCTCAAAACTCATTACCCCGGAACAACGGAACTCTGCCAGTCTAATGAATCTTCTGAAACTTATGACGATGGTTGTTTCGGGAGCTTTTTTGATTCTTAGCTTTGTAGATTGCCTTTCTGTTGATACCAGTCACCTTTGATTGCATTAAGATGTCCGTTGTGATGATTCAAATGAGCAAACATGTCCGCTACTGCATCGATGACTCGCTTTCCTCGGAAATATTGTGGCGTTTCGGGTCCTTCCAACATGCGATTCAATTCATCATCGGCAGCGTGCTCCAACCAAGTTAGAAAATCACTTTCTACGGTGTCGAAGTACTCATTGATCTCTTGTAGCGACGTCCCACTCCAATCGCCGGGGTCATTACTGTCCCCTCTATATGAAAAAAAGAGGTCTGGATTCTTGGGTTGTCTGCCACTGATTAGTATGTTCAATACATAGTCATAAGCTGCACCTTGGTGCGCGAGAAGCCACCCAATGGATGACATTCCAGACTTTGGTCTATAAGCGAGGTCGTTGCATCCTTCTTCTTGCAAGTATTGAAGAGCTCGTTCACGCCACTCTCTGGTAGATGCAGCTAGGCTCCGGATAAACTCTACAGCATCCATTTGAATCAGTAGGATACACAAGTCTCTGGATTTTATACATTCGTAACCAAGCAGTTTTTTCTTCTAATGGAGTGCAAAGTTTAGTCGAGCACATTAGGACCTTTATTCTTCTTCTTCAGAGTCTTCCCAATTATCTTCTGAAACCACATCTATCCAAAACTCGGTCAGATTATTTCGTGTTTCTTCAAATGACTCTGGTTGTAATTGCGTAGCTATTAGTGCCATACTTCTTATGAAATCGAGAATTCTAGACTCCTCAGAACTAGCAAGCCATCTTTCATCTTCGAGTACTTGATCTTCAATGGATAGCGACTCGGATTGATCTAGTTGTGCCAGAATAATGGTTACATCCTGTCTCAGCAGTTTCAACATCTGATCCAAGGATAAAGTTTCAGATTCATCCTCTGCCAACATCTTCTTCGTCTTCTCTTCCGGATTTTTGCAATATTTCGTGTATTTTCTTCTCAGATATCGGAACTTAAGCCACAACGCCTGCAACATTGATCAGTCAATTACTAAAACCAATGAAAGGAGAATGGATGCATGCAAATCATATTGCATTGGAGAGAGAACAGCTTTGGTTTTGCTCATGACGTACTCATAATTAATGGGTCATTGTTCCAGGTGGTGCCTGAGTTCCATATAGTTATGATGATATTATTATTATAAGGTTATCTAAAAGATTAAACAATTATTATATAAATGTTCAATAATGCAAATTACAAGGAGTCCGGAGTGAGAGAGTAAAGTGTCATGTCTGCTAGCTAACCATCTCTCTAGAAGTTTTTCTATCAATGCCGAAGCCGTTAAGTATTAGCCAAGGATGTAACATGTCCGTATTCGTTGGAGCTTATCACAATCAAGGTATAGGGGATTTTCTTTGCATCCTCTACCTGAGAGGAGATGAGGAACGTTTGAGAGAGATACTGAGATCCTTAATTGATAATGCGCCTCAAGGTGTTCACCTTGAAGTTCGTTATCATCAAAGGAAAAAGGAGGATATTCGAGTAGACAAAGGTGTACTCAGAACAGCGGACTCGGACAACTTCGCTGGGGTTGGAATAAGAGCACTAGTTGATGGCACATGGGGCTTTGCTAGCACCAGCATAGTAGACAAATCAACTCTAAGTGAAACCATGAATGATGCAATAACAGCTGCAAAAATGCTTTCTGTCCAAAAATCTGAGAAGACTACTCTAGCTCCCATAAAACCCATCGAAGGCACCTTTTCGAATCTTGGAAAGAATCCTCTTTCGAACCATAGTCTTGAAGAACGAGTTGAGCTAGCTTTGTCGATTGATAAGTTAATGCAAGAATCTGATAAACGAATCAAAGGAACAGTTGTTCTTCTGGAGGTTGTTTCGAACCATCGATTTATTCTTAATTCTGATGGGAGCGATGTTGAGATTAGGGACACACGTCCACAATTTGTGATTCGTCCAGTTGCCTCTGAAGGTGGAAAAATGATGCCCTACCTCACTGGCCGTGGTATCACTGGGGGATGGGAAATCTTTCAGAGAGATTCACTTGAGATATTCACATTAGAGGCTGCTGAAATTGCTGTGACACTGCTAGATGCACCTTTAGCCAAAGGTGGGAAACATACTGTTGTTATGGAGCCATCAGTGGTCGGTATTATTTGTCACGAAGCAATAGGGCATACTGTTGAAGCAGACCTCGTTGCAGCTGGGAGTGCAGCGAAGGGAAAAATCGGTGAAAAGGTAGCTAGCGAACACGTGACAATGATAGATTCAGGAGAGGAAACTGAAGGATCTGGGTGGCTTCCTGTTGATGATGCTGGTGTCCAAGTAGGAAAAACTGTTATCATTGAAAAAGGAATCATGAAGTCGTTTCTACATAGTCGTTCATCAGCATACGACTTTGAAACAGAACCCACTGGAAACGAACGCGCCTTTGAGTATGATGTTGAACCATTGATTCGTATGCGAAATACATACCTTGCTCCAGGTGATTTTACTCATGATGAGCTCATTGAAGACGTTAAATTTGGCTATCTCTTAGCATTTCCCGGTGGAGGTCAAGCTGATAGTACGGCTGAATTCATGTTTGGTGTACCGAAGGCGTATGAGATAGTTAATGGGTCGGTTACACAACTTGTAAAGAATGTCACGATAACAGGCAATGCATATGAAGTATTATCCTCCGTTGATGGAGTAGCAAAAGATTGGAAGTTAGATATGGGTGCTGGTTTGTGTGGAAAAACCCAATTTGCCAAGGTAGATGGCGGTGGTGCTGTGGCAAGAACCAAAGCACTAGTGGCTGGGGAAGTTGGAGGTGCATAAATTGTCTGGAGACACACTTTCAGTCATTTTACCACTTGTCAAGATTGCTGAAAAAGAAGGAGCAGACGAAGTTGAATTCTATGCATTAAGCAGGAATACAAATAGAGTCGACTACGAGAACAGCTCATTGAAATCTGCCTCAGCAAGTAGAGCTCAGGGAGTTGGTATTCGAGTTCTTGCAAACAAGTCTTTGGGATTTGCGTCTGCAAACTCTTTTGATAGAGAGAAAATTCTCGAGGCTCTGAAGGATGCAATTTCGATTGCAAAAACAACACCCTCAATGGATCATTATTATCTTTCTCCCCCTCGAAAAATTAAGCACATAAAGAACCTGTATGACGAAGGCACTGCTAGTCTTTCGATGAGTCAAACAATAGAATACGGTAAGGATCTCTTGAAACAGATCTCTGATGCAGACTCACGAGTTTCAGTTGAATCTGGTCAACTATCTTCAAATGTTGATGAGTATGCAATTGCTACCTCAACGGGTATTGAGTCATCCGAGATGCGAACTGCTCTTTCTTGGTATATTTTTGGATGGGCTGTTGATGGTTCTATTATCGGATCGATGGACCTTGAATTTGATTCAGTAGTAGCTGCTAATGACATGGACCTTGGTTCAGGTGCTAAAATGTTCGTGGAGAAAGTGATAAAGAACTTGGGCGCGGAAAAATCTGACGCATTTAGAGGAGAAGCCATTTTCTCACCAGAAGCTTCTCAAGACCTGTTTGATATGCTTATGACTTCAACAAAATCAACAGCAATCCAGTCCGGGTCTAGTTTTCTACAGGACAAGCTTGGAGAAAAAATAGCAATCTCAGACTTAACTATCACCGACGATGGAACTCATCCGGGAATAGCTACAAACAGCTCATTTGATAGAGAGGGGATTCCTCGTGCACCACTGAACATTATCGATTCAGGAGTCTTCAAGGCGGTCCTGTACAATACGTTCACTGCGAATAAAGATGAGCTCGTATCTACAGGTCATGCAAGTGGTGGATTTAGGGCCGCACCAAATATCGGAACAACATATACCGAGATTCAACAAGGCGCAAAGAGCTTTGATGAAATGGTTTCCGAAATTGATAAGGGCCTCTATATTCAAAG
>JBHLRT010000242.1:0-4324 GCA_048882305.1 Candidatus Thorarchaeota archaeon | reverse complement strand
CCAGAAGATGGTCCAAGGCGCGTTGTGCTGCTGAGCTAGTCTTTCTCTTTGGATGATTTGCAAAACATAGTAATGCTTGTGTAGTGTTTGTCCTGCAGCCCCATTGAGAATGTGGCAATCTACGATAGCCAGCTATCCTCACAAAGACTTCATTTACTTTTCCCGCTGGCCAAGTACCATCATCATTCATTCTTTCTAAAAGCCACTCAAAAGCAAGTTCTGAGCGTTGGTCTTCTCCATATCCGCACATCACAAGACCCAGAAGCGGTATTGATGTTTGCACCGGTGTCATTGTGTAGGGACCTCTATCGTATTCGAAGTCCGAGACTCTCTCAGGAAGTGGCCATGAGCCATCACTCCTCTGTTTTGAATAGAGATATTCAGCCCCTCTTTGAATAGCTGGGTGGTCACTTTTCAATCCAAGATAGCCCAACCTCATCAGAGCTGCTGTCGTCGCTCTAATAGAACCACCAATCGTATACCCTGCTAGGTCGAGATCCTTCCAATTCCCTCCCTCTTTCTGGAGGCTTAGAAGCAGTGTAATTAGTGGGTCATCATTTCTGAGTCCTTCAAGCTCTTGTACCTCACTATCATCCATCTCACGAGCCAGTAGATCTGTCAGGACAAGGTATCTCAAACTGGGAGATCTGTCTGCAAGAAGAAGAGGTACCCACGTCATGACATATCCTCCAAGACTTCTTTGATATAGGGCGCAGTTGGCGTATCGAGATTTCGAAAATTCATTGGATTCCCCTCTCCAACCATAAACCCTCCCTCTGGACCTCCTTTTGGTCCAAGTTCAATCAGCCAATCACACGACGCAAGAACATGAGGATGGTGTTCTATCACAAAAACACTATTTCCAGCTGCGACTAGGTTATGAAGAACTCCAATCAAACGATTGACATCCTCTATATGTTGACCTACAGTTGGCTCATCTAGAATGAAGAGTGAACCAGTTTGTGTCTTCTTCGTCAATTCCTGCGCAATCTTCAGCCGTTGAATTTCACCGCCAGAGAGAGTCCAGCTAGGTTGCTTCAGAACTAGGTAATCGAGTCCTACATCTAATGCAGGTCTAAGCTTTTTCTCAATTCGCTCATTATCTCGAAATAGGTCATAGATTTCTTTGAGAGTCAAAGAGTTCAACTCCGGAAGGGAATACCCGTTCATTTTCACATCCCAAGCCTCAGGAGTGCGACCACTTCCAGCACACGCTTCGCACTGTGTGTACACATTTGGTAGAAATCCTAAGTCTGTGCGCAGTTGACCAGATCCTTCGCAAATCGAACAAGGTTGAGAGAGTTTCTTTTTATCAAGTTCTAAAGCAATGGCATCTTCGCTCTCTGCATAAACATCGACGAGTGCTTTCATAAGATCCAATGCTTGTCCTGGGGAATAGATTCCTTTTCGACCTTGATCCAGAACAATCACTCTCTCAGGTGCATTTGTAATGGTTCCATATTCCTCAGGTTGGGTCTCTTCGTACGCTACACTTGTTGTGAACTTCTTAGGTGCGATAGCTCTGGCTAATGTATCGATAAGGAGTGTACTTTTCCCTGAGCCCGAAACTCCACAAAAGCCCACCAAGATTCCGAGAGGAATGTCTATGGTTAGATCTTTCAGATTATTCCCCTTTGCGCCCTTTACAGTCATCCAAGCAATAGGTGTTCTTGATTCAGTCATCTTGCTAACTTTGCTCTCACCTCTCAACCATCGTGCTGTTATCGTATCACATTTCGTTATTTCTGAGAGACTCCCTACTGCAACGACTTCTCCCTTTACTCCCGCATTCGGACCCATGTCTACTATCTCATCTGCGGCCTTGATGATTCCTAAATCATGTTCTACAACAATTGGAGTATTTCCCTCTCTCTTTAATTCCTGAAGTGCTTCAATAAGACTATCAACTTCAGAGGGATGCATCCCTCGAGATGGCTCATCAAGTAAAATCGTTAGAGAAGTAAGACCGCTTCCTAAAAGACTGGAAAGGATTATCCTTTGAGATTCTCCAGCAGATAATGTCAATACCTGTCGGTTGAGGTGAATGTATCCAAGTCCTACCTGCTCAAGGAACTTCAATCTTCTCAATGTAGTTTGCAGATTGTCAGATGTGAAGAATGTGTCCGAGTCTGGAACCTTAATCTTTTCGAGAAACTTCCTCAAGCTTGACACGGTCATTTCTTTCAGATGGTGAACGTTATGGTCCTGAATCTTGAAAGCGAGATACTCATCCTTGAGACCTGTCCCATTGCAGCTCTCACATTCAATTCGATTACTGAATGTTTGTCCAACATCCCAATCACCGACAATTCTGTAAAATCCCCGCCACGCCTGCTTCCCAGAGGTCTTGACTCTCTTTCCCCTACGTGTGCCTAGATATGAGTAATCCAGTTTGTCAGGACTTCCAAAGAGGAATGCTTGTTTTCCTTCTTCTGGGATGTCAATCCATGGGGTTGTTTGTGGATCGAATCCAAACTTCTTCCCGAGAGCGATTAGAAGACCAGCTGCTGCGCTAGTAGGTTCACAGAAATACTTACCTGGAAAATACCCTGGAGAGTACATTGCTCCCTTGCATAAGGGCTTTTCAGGTGCTATGATTAATTTTTCAACTGCTGGAACGTTCTTTGTACCAACGCCACTGCACTCGCTGCACGCAGCATAGTATGTTGTAGGAGAAAATGCTCTAGGACTTGCAAGTGATTTCACACTTCCGCATTTTGGGCACACCCATTTTTCTTCACGTTGCATCGCGGTTCCACATTCAGTGCAGAATCGTTTAGCTACCACAGAGAAAAGAACTCCAATGTGATTGGATATCTCAGTGACAGTCCCAACTGTTGAACGACTTGCATATACTGCCCACCATCCAGCACCTCTCCTGCGACGAGATGAAACCGCCAGTGATACTCCAAGACCTTTGACACTATCAACTGGTGCCTCAGGACCTTCGCTTGTCCCCTGTCGCTCGTAGACTGAGAGCGACTCAAGGAACCTCCTCTCAGCTTCTGCTTGTAGGACGTCACGCACAAGCGATGACTTACCTGATCCAGAAACTCCTGTCACAACTGTGAGTTTTGATTTCGAAATGTCGACACTCACTGACTTCAGATTGTTTGCTCTAGCGTTCTTGATTGATATACAATCGGCCAGTGCGTTAGCTTTGCCCGCACGTTTCTTCGGTTTCAGCTTCTTCTCATCTACTAATGCTTTGGCGGTAAGAGAATTAGAGACCTTACCTATACCTGAAGGCGGACCGCAATACAAGACCTCTCCTCCATCCGGTCCTCCCAATGGTCCTAAATCCACCAACCAATCCGCAGACCTGATAATGTCGGTGTTATGTTCTACAACTACTATCGTTGCTCCTTCCTTGACCAGTCTGTCCAGTACTGAGAGCAGACCAAAGAGATCGTTAGGGTGGAGCCCAGTTGATGGCTCATCTAATATTAGCAACTTCGTTGAAAGTGATTTCTTTCCGAGATACTTTGCTAGCTTGACCCTTTGAGATTCTCCTCCGGAAAGACTTGGTGAGCTCTGTCCCAGTTTGAGATAGCCAAGACCAATAGTGACCAGCGCGTCGAGAATGTTCTTGACAGATTTTCTCTTACCATCAGAGAGACGTGAGTCTTCAGATAGAATGGAATGAATCTCGGAAATTGAAAGGTCATAGAAGTCAGCAATAGAAAGTTCAGCGTCATTGAACTTGACCTTCGATTGCAGGACATCATCGTTGAAGCGTTTACCATCGCAATCTGAGCAAGTAATCCAAATCGATGGTAAGTATCGCATCTTGACCTCGACTGCACCCATTCCTGCACATGACGGGCACGCTCCCTCAGGTCGGTTGAATGAGAAATGCGAAGGTGATAGACCAGTTTCTGACGCATAGAGGTCTCTTACAATGTCTGAGAGCTTTGTGTACGTTCCTGGATTCGATCTTGGATTCTTGCCTATGGGTTTCTGGTCAACCATTACTGGCTTGAGTCCTCGTCCCTCAATCGACTCACATCCAACTGGTTTGTCCTTCTCAAGAGTTGGTACCAGTACATGCTGGACCAGTGTGCTCTTACCCGAACCGCTAATGCCTGTGATTACCGTTAACCGGCCGATGGGAATGTCCACGCTGATATTTTTGAGGTTATGTTTATTTGCCCTGTTAATCTTGATGAATTCCTTTGGTTCTGGTCTTTGTTGCAACTTGGGTACACGGTCTCTCAGACTGAAGAACCGTCCAGTTATAGTGTCTGCATTCCAGAGGTCATAGGGAGGTCCAGTGAAGACTATCTCTCCTCCCTCGTCTCCTGCTCTGGGTCCTATGTCTATT
>JBHLRT010000241.1:0-4340 GCA_048882305.1 Candidatus Thorarchaeota archaeon | reverse complement strand
CGATGAGTACTACGAATATCGAGGTTGTGACAAAGAAACGGGCTATCCATTTGAGTCGAAATTGAAAGAGCTCGGTCTTGAGTACGTGGTTGATGACCTTAAGCCACGAGGAATGACAAGATGAGCCAATTGGAAACGACATGAGAGCAGTATCTTTAAGTGAAGAGCATCATCTCGGCTGAATGCAGATAGCATACTCATAGTGTCCTACAGAAGGCGACAATTTGAAATGAGTAATAGGGAAATAATGAGAAGACAGGTCATCCTGTACGCATCAGGTGCGCTGATTGGTGTGGTATCAGGCCTTGCAGCAATCATCTTTAGATTTCTTATCTTTAATTTCAGCCTCCTCTTTCTTATCATACCTGAGATATTAGGCGTTTGGGGATGGGTAATTATCCCAGTCATAGGAGGATTCATTGTCGCGTTTATTGTTGTGAGATATGCACCCGAGGCAAAAGGGCATGGAGTGCCTGAAGTGATAGAGGCGTATGCTCTACGTGAGGGAAAAATACGCTTCCGTGTGCCGCTTCTCAAGAGCTTAGCATCTGCAATTTGCATTGGTTCAGGAGGATCATGCGGTCGTGAAGGACCAATTGCACAGATTGGTGCAGGAGCAGGATCTGCAGTTGCAACTGCTCTTCAATTCGATACAAGAGAACGAAGAACACTTGTGGTGGGTGGACTGTCTTCAGGGATTGCAGCCACCTTCAATGCGCCTTTGGGAGGAACTCTTTTTGGAATCGAGGTCCTTGCGGGAGGAGTCATTGGATTTTCAATCCTCCCGGTCATTCTGGCATCTGTAGTTGCTACATCACTTTCTGAGTTAGTGTTAGGGACTAATGTTTCGTTTCAATCACCTTCCTTCACAATGGGACACCCTATAGAGCTTCTATACTATCTTACTCTGGGTATTCTATTTGGAGTACTGAGTGTAATCTGGACAAGAGGATTCTATAAAATTGAAGACTTGCTTGAGAGGATCCGTGTTTCAAAATACATACTTCCAGCAATAGGAGGACTACTTGTTGGACTTCTTGCAGTACTTACCATCTATATTGAAAGCACATTTGGGTATGTTGGGGAGTTCAATGCTGGCAGACCATATTATCCAGCTATGATGGGAGTTGGTTATGCCTTCATTGATGCGACTCTCTTGAGCGAAACGGCATTAGTAGCACTTTTCATATTTGGCGCATTCAAACTTCTTGCCACTAGCTTCACCTTAGGTTCTGGTGGTTCAGGCGGTGTCTTTGCTCCAACTCTGTTCATGGGAGCTGCGTTCGGCGGTGCATTTGGCCTGACATTTTCAGCAATTTTACCAGGATCAGTTCCACAACCAATGGCCTTTGCATTAGTTGGTATGGCAGCTCTGTTTGCTGGGTCAGGGCGAGCTCCAATAACATGCATAGTGATGCTCATGGAGATGACTGGTGATTATTCCTTGATACTTCCATTGATGATTGCTGTGTCTGCTTCATACCTGGTTGCTTCACTGATGGAGCCTGAGAGTATCTACACCCTTAAGCTATCTAGAAGAGGTGTGAAACTCCAAAGGGGCACCCATGTTGAAGTCCTCAAGACAATAAAGGCTAGTGATGTGATGACAAGAGATCCAACCATCCTACGCCCAACAATGACAACATCCGAAGTGTTTGATATCATAAATAAAACCCATCACACAAAATTCCCGGTTGTGGACGATTTTGGTAATGTGATTGGAATAATGATTACCGAAGATCTATTCCCTGATTCAACAGAAGATGGCCAAGACCTTCGGGTCATGGAACTCATGAATCCTGACTTTTTGCACCTTTCCCCAGAATGCACTATGGATAGTGCACTTCAGGCTATGATCAAACGAGATGAGGGACATGCAGTTATTGTCGACCCAAAGGTGCCCAACAAGATGATTGGATACATAACAAAAGCTGATGTCCTCAAAGCCTATGAGATTGCTATTATCAATCTGCAAAAATTGGGTACTGATGTTGAAGACATAGATCCCGCAGACATCATCGATGTTGACGACTGACAGCAATCTATGGATAGTCGAACACTTTATGTTATAGCTATCAAAGAGCATGGTATGACTGACATCAAAACCGAGTTCGCAGGACTGAAACTGAAGAATCCTGTTCTCACTGCGGCAGGTCCAACTTCCAGAAATGGGATGACTCTTTTGAATGCCGCGGCTGGAGGTGTTGGTGGCCTCGTTGCAAAGACAGTGAGTGTCAAGCCTGCGGATGTTCCTAGACCAAATATGGCGGCTCTGAAGGAAGGCAGGGTGGGATCTAGGCGCGGCATACTAAATGCAGAGCTTTGGAGTGAACTACCTGTAGAACAGTGGCTTGAGAAGGAGTATGCGATAGCCCTCAGTTCCGGCTTACCATTGATCGCCAGCGTTGGATATACACCGGATGAGGTCACTGAACTTGGCCCTAAACTTGAGGATGCCGGAGTACATGCTATTGAGTTTAGTACGCACTATGTAGGTGGACACTCTGAAATTGCCAAAGCACTGAGAGAGGTTGTAGACATTCCAATCTTTGCAAAGATAAGTCCGAAGGTAGATGTTGCCGAGGTTGCTAAATCACTTGAGCCCTATGTGGATGGCATTGTAGGAATCAATACTTTTGGACCCTGTTTGAGAATCGATATTGAAACTGGAAAACCAATGCTGGGTAGCAGTGATGGTTTCGGGTGGATGAGTGGAGTATCTCTCAAGCCTATCGCCTTACGCTGTGTCGCTGATATTGTACGAGCAGTTAGGATTCCAGTCATCGGGGTAGGAGGTGTAGCTTCAGGAGAAGATGTGATTGAGTTCTTCATGGCTGGTGCTTCCGCAGTGCAAGTGTGTACAGCTGCAATCTTGGAAGGGAGCACAATCTATGGGAAGATTGCAACCGAAACTGCAGAATGGCTGAAGAATCATGGGTATGATTCGCTCGATGACATCAAAGGCATTGCTCTTGGTCATATGGATGGAAGTGCTTCTCTATCACCACCACCAAATGTTGACATGGAAAAGTGTACCCTTTGCGGTCTCTGCCCTAAGTCATGCGTCTATGGAGCAATCACTGTGGACAAGAACAAAAACATCTTTGAAATCGACAAAGACCTCTGTGAAGCCTGTGGGATGTGTATCTCTGTTTGTCCATACCATGCACTAAGCGCAGACTAGACCCATAATATGTTGTCGAGATTTGATGTGAGTAACTCAGCTTTGCCTTTTGTTACTGCATAGTCATTCTCAATCCGAACACCGCCTATATCTTCTAGATACACACCGGGTTCGATTGCCATAATATGGCCCGCAGCAAAGAGGTCTTCTCGTTTGTACATGCTTGGTTGTTCATGTACATCTAGTCCAATTCCATGACCGAGACCATGAGTCATTCCGTCCTTTGCATCAGGATTCAATCTTCGTGAATCATAACCATGCTGTTTTAGAGTGTTGAAGCATGCAAGATTAACATCATCAATCATAGCACCATCTGTGAGTGCATCCACTGAAGCATCGACTGCATCTTGGACTGCTTGAAACATCTCCTTTACTTTCGTTGAAGGTGATCCTTTCACTATAGTCCGAGTGACATCTGCAATATATCGCTCATGTTTTAGCCGGGGATAGACATCCAAGATGATAGGTGTTTCAGCCTTCAGTTCATCTTCAGGATTACCAAGGTAATGCCAATCAAACGCTTTGGAACCTACTGCAAGAATGGTGTCTTCGGCACATTCTGCATCTTTATCCAAAAGGAAGTGCTCAAGAGCAAGTTTAACATGACCAACGGTGAGCGGTTTGCCATCATAAATCAGGGTTTTGTTAGCAGCAACATTTGAGTCTTTAATCATATCAACGACCCTTCTGATTGCACCGACTGTAGCATCCCCCGCTTTCTTTATCATCTTGATTTCATCAGAGGATTTTGTAGCTCTCGCATCAGGAATCAAGTCTTCGACAACTTTGACCTCGTAACCAAGTTTCTGGATGATGACGAGAACGCTAGCAGGAATCTCATCGGGAACACCAAGAATGTTCCCAGAGAAGTTTTCATGAAGCATTGGACCGATCAAAGCATCGCGGTTTTCCGCAATTCGTTTGTTCTCTTTTAGTAATTGAACTACTAGGTCGCTCATATCATAGGTGCTTTTCACAAAACTCTCTTTCTTTGCCCTGTCTAAAGTATTGAAAGGAGCTCCTATGATACCTGATTCTCCCTTGTTCTGAAGGTAGTAAATCATATCACTCGAACGGAACCCAGTTAGCCAGAGGAGGTTTGGAGAGTCAAAAGGACTACCATATGTGAAAAGCCCATCTATCTCATACTTGTCCA
>JBHLRT010000240.1:0-4357 GCA_048882305.1 Candidatus Thorarchaeota archaeon | reverse complement strand
AATTGAGAAAGGATACGAACTAGCTATTCTAACCAATGTTGGTCGTCTATCCTCAAGACAGGTCAATCAATCCCTTCTAGTGGCAGGTTTCATTATTCCTGTAGAAAGAGTATTCACAGCTGGAGCTGCTGCAGCGGCATATATCAATAATAGATCCCCGGGTGCAAGATGCTTCATTATCAGTGAAGGTGGAGCTCAAGAGGATTTCGTTGCGAGAGGTCTGAATGTGACCAACAATCCCCCAATTGACTATGTTGCTGTAGGCGCTGATCGTGGAATGACCTTTAAAGAACTAAACTTCGCAACGAAAATGGTCAAAGAGGGTGCACCTCTGATATGTATAAGTGGAAGTCGAGATTATCCCGGTATCTATCTTGGCGATGAGGATACTTTCATAGGAGAGAGATCAATTGTAGCCGCGATAGAGCACGCTACTGGTGTAGCAGCGGTCACCGTTGGAAAACCTTTGCCTGAGATTCTCATTGAGACTGTGAAAAGTCTAAACAGTGATGTTTCCGATGCTGTAATAATTGGTGATAATCCAAATTCGGATATAGCCGGTGGTAATGCTGCTGGGATGACAACCATTCTCATTCAACGCAATCCGGATGATATAGTTGGCTTTGAGTCAGGAGAATTAGATACGACCCCAACTCTGATTGTGAACTCCCTTGACGAGTTGATTTCAAAAATCTAAACCTCCAGTAATACTCAAAGGGTTCTACATGTATTCGTTTACTATGTCGTCTTCCCAGAACCCAACTATTCGTTTCGATGTTGACAGATTCGGTCTCAAGGTTGGAATGGTCATTCTTGACGAATTGATTGTAGGTCAGTCTACAGCATCATTTGAGGAGTACGAGAAAGAAACATTCAATGAGATAATATCTCAACTTACTCTTGATGATGCTAAAGATGATCCTATCTTCAGATCATATCGAGACCTCTATTGGACTTTCGGCATGGATCCTACAAAACAGAGAGTGTCAAGTGAAGCTGTTCTTAGGAGGATTCTCAAAGGATTGAACTTGTGGCGGATTTCAGATGTTGTTGATATCATTAATCTTGCTTCAGCATATCACAAGATACCAATCGGACTTGTCGATACCGCGAAGTTGAAGGGTAATCTTGTAATTCGTAAAGCCACAAAAGGCGAAATCTTTCAGCGTATTGGAGGTAAAACAATTGTTTGCCGCGGGCGCGAGATTGTTGTCGCGGATGATGAGAAGATTATTTGTTTTGGATATGCTACTCATGACTCTGAGCGAACCATGATAACGAATGACAGTAGACGAGCTTTGGTTCTTCTTTATGGATCGGAAAAAATCACCCAGACTATCTTGTATGAAGCACTTAGAATCACAACTGATATGATTGACCAGTGGCTTGATTGTCGAGTATCAGAACCACTAATTTTCTCTTCAACTCCCTAGAACTCTAGGAATGGTTGTCCAAGCACAATTCTCTCAAGAAGGCTATTCTTGCTTGCTTTGCTCACCATCTGCTCGAATTCCTTCTTTAATCGTGCTTCATCGACATAGTCTGGTTCCTTGATTCCCATACTCTCAATGACTAGAGAGAGCATATATTCAAACTCATATCTGAGATAGTCTTCTTTACGAGTCTTATCTTTGCGTGTAATCTCTTTCTTTATCCTTCTAGCCAGTCCTTGTCTTAGTGCTTCTCTAGTTTCGGTTAGGTAGAATGACATTGATTTTTCGTAATGAAGTTCTCCTCGAGTAACAAGTTCTTTCAAGAATGGCAGTCCAAAGGTCCTTCTAGCTATTGCTTCAATCCGCGCTACAAATCCATTGATTATGTCTTCATATGAAAGCATTCCAGCTTGCCCTTTGGTTTCGAAGACTTTGTCTGTTGGTTTTGCGGTCTTGAATTTCTCTTTCTTAGCTGCTAATAGCTGTTCTTGCTCTTTTCGTGCAGCCTCATCCGCGGCTTTCTTTTCCTCTTCGAGTCTTTTCTTCTCAGCCTCAGATTTAGCCTCTTCGATTTTCTTCTGTCGTTCTAGTCGTTTCTTTTCACGTTCTTCAGCTTCACGTCTTTCTTGGGCAAGACGCTCCTCTTCCAGCTTCTTGAGGGTTTTCTCTTGTTGTTCCCTAAGTTTTTGCATGTGCTTCTGAACGTCTCTTTCAGTGAGTGTGATGTGTTGAGTTAGTAGCCACCTTACGCCTATGCGATTCACCTTTGGTTTGAGGTCTGCTGATGAGAAAATGAAATTCGCGGTTTGTTGACCTGGAAGCTGCGTAATGATCTCTTCTGATTCACTCTCTCCAGCAATTGGTTCAAGGATTCGTTCAAGAACTTTGAGCGATTGCTCACTACTTATTCTTCCAGCAGATATTGTATTGAACTGCTCGAAAGCTTTGTAGTCGATATCCTTCGGACTTTGTGTAGCGATTAGACACTCGACTCCATATTTGCGCGCTTGTCTGAAAAGAAGCAAGAATGTTTCCTTAGGACCAGGGGCTTTCATACCTGCTGGTATGAATGGTGCGGCTTCGTCTTGAAAAATCATCATACGTGGTTTCTCTGTGAATCCTTGTCTGAGCATCCATGAATATAATTGATTCAACACAATAGCTATGAAGAAATGTTTCTCTTCTTCACTACGAAGTGTCTTTAGAAAAATCACATTAATTGGTGTCTTGCCATCCACAGGTTTTGTAAGATAATCAAAATCGATGTTGCCTTCCTCTTTGAAGAGTAGTTGTGATGATCCCACCGTTAAACTCCTGATTCGGGTGGCTAATGTTTGTCGTTCTGACAGTTTCATGAAGGGTTCAAGATCAACCCCTACTGTTTCTTTATCCGCTACTAACATGTCCGCAAGTTCTGAGAGTTCATCTACATCTGTCTTCTCAGTTTCCCATATGGTCCTAAGAAGCTCGTAGACTGCTGCAAACGCTTTTCCTTCCCATGATCTTGAGAGTCCTGCAACTTTCATCAATACCTTCACTAAAGTCCGAGCAGAGTTGTCAAGCAGTCGGATGATGTCATCTTGGTCTGCATCTCTATCAGGGAGTTTCAAAGGATTAATCGAGATTGCTAGACCCTTACTACTTGCAGGTGTGTAGACCCGCACGATTACCTTGTCCATATACTCCTTGAGTCTTTCGGGAGGAACTCCTTTCTCTTTCAATTCTGCAGGGTCTCCGGGTAACATCAAAGATGCAATATCACCTTGTGGATCAAAGGCAAGGATTGGTATACCTTGCATTGCTGCTTCTTCTAAAACACATTTGGAGAGAACCGTTTTTCCAGAACCTGTCGATCCGAACACTCCTCCATGTCTACGTAAAAGGTCCACATCGATTTCGAATTTCTCCTCAGTTCGTTTTCCTTGCTCATCAAGTTTGAATCCTAGCCAGAGCTTTCCTGCCATTTCGACCACCAATTATTTTGGTAACACGTTTCTAGTTTTAAGAGCCTTTCCAGTATCGCATAAAATATGCAAAAAGAGAAAGAGTGGATGGAAGAGACTCCATCCATTCGGAAATTCTATTCTCCAACTGGTTCATAGCGTCTTCCAAGGAAGAATACGATTACTACGACTAGAGCAAATGCTAATACAAACAGTGCTCCCGCCGCCCAACCATATGAGAACGTATTATTGATGACGCTCATAACAAGATATACTCCTGCCATGATTACACCCAATACAAGTGAAACAAGCATGAATCGAGAGGTCATCTCTTTTACTTGGCCTGTTTCGGCTCCTACTGCAATCCTACTGCCAAAGAAGACAAACACAAAGAGGAATATGTACGCAATCACAATCATTGTTCCCATATCAAAAAGGTATCCTTGAGTGATCGCATCTACACCTTCCAGTAATCCATATGTAAGTAGAGTACCCAGCGCATGTATGTAGACCAGCATATTCGATACCAGTTTATCGTCTGGATGGACGAATCCCGTGATTTCGGTGAAGGTATTTACAATGCTTATGAGTAGCACTACTCCTAAAACCACAAGTGCACCTATCCATATGTAAAATGGATACAGCAATTGGTCTGGAGTAGCTGAAAGTGAATCGAGGATGTACTTGGTGATTATGGTGAATCCAAGCATCGTCAGTCCGATTCCAGATAGGAAGTTTCCAATAGTTGTAACCCTAATCATTATCTCCTCCATGAGATAGAGTAACTAAGTCACACTGTCGCTAGTTTCTATTAACTCTTTGCTGTTACCCCGGTGATATAGTGATTGGATACTCAATCTTCCTCGATGATAGTAGGTGCTGCTTCTTTTAGAAAGTAAGTCCCTATGCAGGCAATTGCTATGAATGTTGCCACAAGAATTGCCAAACCTATAAGACCTGTACCATAAGTTTGCAGACTCC
>JBHLRT010000239.1:4101-4361 GCA_048882305.1 Candidatus Thorarchaeota archaeon | reverse complement strand
TAGATTCACCATACACTCCGGGAGTCCGGGGGAAACACTGGTTTAAAATTAAACATACTCTAGATACAATTGATTTAGTGATTGTTGCAGCTGAGTGGGGACATGGTAGGAGAAAAGACTGGCTATCAGATTACCACCTAGCAGTACGTGATGAAGAATCGGGGGAGTTCATGGTTGTAGGCAAGACCTACAAAGGATTTACCGATCAAGAGTTCAAAGAAATAACACATACATTATTGGAAATTCAAGTAGCATCGCAT
>JBHLRT010000239.1:0-4091 GCA_048882305.1 Candidatus Thorarchaeota archaeon | reverse complement strand
AGCCCGACATATGAATCAGGATTGGCTCTGAGATTCGCGCGGATTAACCAGATACGTGAAGACAAGGGTCCTATGGATGCGATGACTTTGAATGAATTGAAAGAATTATACGACAAGCAGTTCCGATTCAAAGCTCGTTGAAACCAGTTTAAATACCATCAATCTACAACATCATAATGGAGTTGTTTGATTCACATCAAGCAAAAGGGGGGCATTTGTGATTGAGGGCGAAAAACGAAGCTCATAGATTATCTCGATTGATTCCAAAGTTTCATTTCTGCTCTGTACCTCTATTTCGTGAAGAACCACTGATTAATTGGACATTCACTGATTCTGTGCTCTTTACTGCTTATGACGTATATCGTTCACATGATTTTTGGATAGACACAGTCGTGAACACAGGCGAAACTTTGAAAGAAGCACTTGTAGGACTAGGTTTTCCAAAGTCAAATTCCCTTGTTGTTGACACTGGTGTTTTCGAGATGGAAACCAAAAAAGCTGGGATATCTCGAGACCTTGGTATTGATGTGGGCATCGAACTTACCAATACGCAGATTTTCGAGGCTTATGAGCTATCAGGAGCGGATTTCTTTGTTGCACCTGATGAGATTATCCTTCCTTTGGACAATCAAGATACAGTCCAGAATAAAATCAGTAAAATTAAGGATAATCTCCTTAATCTTCTTGATATCGCACCACCATCGAAAATTATTGCAGTAATACAAGGACACCAAAAGACGGTTGTAGACAATCTTCTTGATTTCTATCGAGAGAACAGTATTCGATACTTTGCTGTTGGAGGGGTAATTCCATTGTATCATTATGATAAGGAACTGTTGAATAACCATTTGACATATGTTAGAGAAGCAACGAAAAACGAGTGGCTGCATATATTTGGACTTCCGAGGATGTCACTACTTTCATATTATTTACATAAGGTGGGAGTTGATAGCGTGGATACCTCAGCTATCACATATCTTACTGCACGAAGGAGATATCTGGTCGGTACAAAACCAGAACAAGTCAGATATGCAAATTTCGACCGTTGTGATTGTTCTGGTTGTAAGGTATTGTCAAAGGAAAAGTCAACCCGAAGTCCAGAGTTTTTTGCGAATCTATACATCCACAACATCGTAACCGCCTCGAAAGAGAGTCTGAAAGAAGATTACAAAGTTGATGATCTTTCCAAAGGAAACACATCAAAGAAATCACATGTCTATAAGCCAATGATTCCAAGTGAAATATCAACCACCAAATGGGCAACTGCTGAGGAAACACTGCAGTCAAGGAAGCTTGACAAATCAGAATAGAATATACATTGACCGTAGCGTTTATAGGTAGAACCTGTCGGAGAGGTGAACATACGCATAGGAAGTATTCTGCTATGTGGCTTGAGATAATGCTAATCCCATTCTTCATATTATTAGTGATTTTCTTCATATTCTGGATTGTCCATGAAGGGTCTCGATGGCAGAAGCATCCTCAACTAGGATTCTTCGCCAGATTCATACAAACTTCACCAAAAAGAGCGTTCTTTACATTCCTGTCTCTTTTCATTCTCTTGATTCCAGCATTACTTGGTTTGATGACTGGTTTATGGCTAGACAAACTTGGTACAGAATTGGGTCCTGAGAGAGTGGATGTTGTGAACGTAATGCTGCTTATGTTCTTAGTGCTGGCATTCTCATTTGTTCCCATGTACAGCTCTCTGGGCACTTGGCGTAATGCTCGGCGTGCTGAAGCAGAATTAAAAGTAAGACCAACTACATAGGTCATCCAAATAACTGGCTGTTAGTCTAAATCAACGGACTATCCTGCCATTTAATTCTTGGTAGGTTGAAAAAGAATGACCTTCTCTAAAATCACTGATGATGTCTTCGTTGTGGTGGGAGGGTCGTTCCCAAAGTGCAATACGGTTGTCATCATAGATAACGAACTAGTAGTGATAGATCCTGGCTGTCCAGTTGAGGATCTTAGAAGGTTATTAATGAAACAAGACATTGTTCTGAGTGATATTGATACTATAATCCTGAGTCATATTCATCCTGATCATATAACACATGCAATGAGACTCAAAAGAGTATCAAATTGCAGAATCGTCGCTAACGAAATTACAGCACCGCTCTTCAATGAGAAAGAGGAGATGAAACGTTTCCTCGGTTTTGATAAAGGGAATCCCGTACGAAGACTTTGGGAACAACTCGTTGATGAAAAAATGTTTGGTGCATTCGATGAAGGCGAGGTTGATGAAGTAGTTACAGATGGTGAGAAAATCGACCTCGGTAACCTCACACTAAGAACAATGTATACACCAGGCCACTTACCAGACCACATGTGTATTGAGATTCTTGAGCCGAATCTAATCTTCGCATCGGATATTGATCTAACAGAATTTGGGCCATATTATGGACACCCAAACTCATCTATTGCGGAATTTCAAAGATCCATTCAAAAACTCAAGAACAGCACGTACGATGGATATATCAGCGGACATTTGAAGGACCCACTAGTTCTGGATTACAAAGATAGACTTGTTGCATACTATCGACAAATCGAAATACGTCAGGATTTAGTGCTTTCAGCTATTCAGGATGGAGCAAAAACGGTCCCGGAGATAACTGTAAATCCAATAATCTATCCATCGCTTACTCACCCAGTTTTCATGCAATTTGAAAGATGGATGGTAGAACAACACGTGAAGTCATTGATCACTGACGGTCTTGTTATTGAGGAGAGAGGAATATTATCCTCACTTTAGAGCATTATTGGAATATGTAGTAGAGGTTGTAGAATTGATTTGACCTTTCTATGGATAGTTCTATTTATCCAAAGAATAAATTCGAGCAGAGAGAGCCGCCAGGAATAGTGGGGTAATGAGTTAATGTGTTGAGTTTATTGAAATCTTAGTAATAACTCGAACTGCCGGTTGTCTCTGCTCAGGGATTTTAGAATAATACAAAAATATGGAACTGAGTATCACAGGGTCAAATATTCAACTCATCAATGCGTTTAAAGAACTCGCGAGTTAAGAAGGCGCGATACTTGAAACCACCCCATCCGGAATCATCCATCAACTGTGCGATTTCACCTTCCAACCTTTCACGCTGCATCAATGCGACATCATAGATCTCTCTTGTATCGATAGGTTTCATTTCTCCTTCAACAGGCTCAGCCATAAAAACTAGCGAACGCCAAGGTATTGTTCTGTCACTACAAACAACATCTAATCGCAAATCAAGTACGAAACGGAGTAAACGGATTTTGAGCCCTGTTTCCTCATGCATCTCTCGAATTGCTGCTGCTTCTAATTGCTCTCCAGAATGCGCACCACCGGAGGGAGCTCTATAGATTCCCGTTCCAGCATATTGTGGTTTCTGAATGACAACATAGTTGCCATCATTTCTACGTATGAAACAGGTGATATCATGCAAGCGACCTTTAGATTCTGTCCGCTTCACAAGGTTACATTCAAAATCCAGAAACTTAGCTTCAAATTGAAGAGATACGGGTTTGCCATACTTTCGTATCAGTTCATCGATTTCAATGTCTTTGATGTCGTTCAGTAGACTCGCCAAGCTAAAAGCAAGGATTTGAAGCATAAAGGTTGTGGGACGACAACCTTATGACAAAATGATTCCACATTCTTTCTGCACCGTTTGGGGATGTGGTTAATGGAGAAATTAGTAGGATCTGTGTTAATTAAGACCTACATGGGCGACATAACTGACCTTGCAGTTGATGCAATAGCAAATGCTGCAAATTCTGATCTCTGGATGGGATCTGGTGTTGCTGGAGCAATCAAATCGAGGGGAGGAAAACAAATCGAGGATGAAGCTCTCTCAATGGGCCCAATTCGACCAGGCCAAGCTGTTATGACAACTGCAGGAACACTACCATCAAAATATGTTATTCATTGTGCGGGAATGCCTCCTGGTGGTAAAGCAACATATTCACAGGTGCTATCCTCGGTTAAGGAAGCACTGAATATTGCATCACATCAAAATCTCACTTCTATTGCCTTTCCAGCGATAGGAGCTGGGGTTGGAGGTCTTACAGAAGAACAATCTACGAGAGCCATTGTTGAAGGGATT
>JBHLRT010000238.1:0-4364 GCA_048882305.1 Candidatus Thorarchaeota archaeon | reverse complement strand
CCTTGCGGCTTCGATATTTTGCAGTGCAATTCGTGCTTCAAGGAGAGGAATACTCTCAAGAACCTCATCCAGTGGTACTGAGATCACACAAATGTAATCTCCCTTTCCGACAGGAGTGAACACCAAGATGTGTTCATCACCATTTCTAGTGTATCGTAGAGTCTCTGAGGTTCCTTCAGTCACAGATATGATTTGATTTACTTGATTATCAGTTAACGCATCTGTGAAGTCTGAGTTTATTTCAACATCTTGAAGATATGGCAGACCCGACGCATAATCTTCGTCAGAAACCTCGGGATGTGCCACAACACCTCCCGATGAATCCACAAGGAATGCATAGCCACTCTCGAGAATCTCAACGTTAATGATCTTCTCCCGTATGTCTTCTATCGTGATATCCCCAGAAATTACAGCAAATGGAATACTATTTCGATAAACGACTTTCCCGATCGAGATAAGAAGTACATTATCAAACTCATCATAATATGGTTCAACGAACACCATGTCACCATTTCCGGCCCATATAGTCTGGTACCAGTACTCACCTCTTGGGTCATATGGATCGGCTAACCTAGCTGGGTCTGATAGTGGTCCCAGGATGCTACCTGGATAGTTGATGAACAGTCCATCGTCTGCAAACGCGATATACAGCCATCTAAAGTCCACTTGATTGTGAATGGCTTTAAACAAGAAATCAATGTTTGAAACTCGACCGAGCTTGTCTTGGTGTGATGCTTCGTACGCACCATAGTCTGTTGAATCCGTTCCTGCAACATACCAGCTGCTATAGTCCCATGAAACATTAAGTCCATAATTAGGATCGTAATGATTATCCGTTGGAGCTGGGTTTGTGGAGTCATCTTCGAATAGAAGATCATAGTATACGTCTCGATACTGGTATGTTGAACTGGTTACAAATAATGCTTCCAACTCTTCTGCAGCAGCCGCAATCATCCCTTCTGCACTCGCAAGTTTCTGATTAATTACAAGTGCCGTCTTCTGAGCAGTTTCAGCCATGTTTGTTTGAATTTGAGTTTCTAATGCGTTTGAGCTCTGGTCTCTAGTTGAGCCGCCTATCAAATTCACGAAAGTTAATGAGATTACTCCAGTGACTGTTAGAGACACAGTTGAGATTACCAGGAAAGTGAGGATCACTCTCGTTCGGAATTTTCCTTTCTTTTTGGTTTGCGTTGATTTTTGTGACATCTTCTTCCAACCTCCTAGTAATCCACAGTCGTTCCTCCCACTTCCAACTGTGCCATCATAACTCCTACTTTTTCAAAAGCTCTCTCTATGTCCAATCTTACGTTAGTACTATCAACAACTGAGATATACTGACCTTCAGGAATCCTGTCGCAAATAGATTCAAGGAGCTCCTCAGTAGTGATTGGTTGACCAGTTGCTCTTGAGATTATGCGCCTATCGGTATCAGCCTTCTGACTTAGTTCTTGACCTACGCCAATGATGAGTAGATTGACATCAAGATGATGATCTCTGATAAAGCCTTCAATTGTTAGAGGACGTTTTCGTTTCATCCTGTCCTCTTCAGTGATAATCCCCTCAAGAACATCTAAAGAGTAAGTTTCGGAGGTATTATCTTGCCCGTCAGTCAATGCAATAATCCATCTGTGCTCGCTTGATTCTATCTTCTCGAGTTCCTCCAAGGCTCTTCCAAGGGCATCATAGAATGCTGTGGCATAATTTGGATATTTCAATGACTTGAGCGTTTTCACTATTTTGTTGTCATCATCATCACGTTCTCCCTTTATAGTGAGTGGGAGAAGTTCGCGGTATGATGAGTTGAAGATAATGATAGATACTGCGTCCTGAGGATTGACCTGGCTATGGAGAATCTCCAAGGCGCCTTTGACTGCTGCTCTTATTCTATTCTGTGCTTGCATACTACCTGAATAGTCAATTACAAATGTGACACTCTTTTTGAACATGATTGAACGTCTAAGCTTCTCGGCCTTCCTTCTAATCTCATGACTCGGTTTGTTCTCCTGTTCAAGCACATCCGCCAACCTTTGCATAGCATAGACTACCAACCATAACTCTTCAGTTTCTTCGCCATGTGCGATTGCTTTGTTGTAGTTGTCCTCAGATTTTCTCCACTTGCCTTGGACCTGATACAACTCAGCTTCATGGAAGTGGATGTAGGCAAGACTTCTTTGATAATCTATTGAATTTGCGATTTCTTTGGCCTCATCGAATTTTGATTGTGCCTGACTATAACGACCTTCATGCATCATTACTAAGCCCATGGCATCAAAACGCTTAGCAAGTCCGTATTGATTCTTCATGGTTCTATCAATAGTTTCAGCATCTTCTAGGAGCTTCATTGATTTGTCTGCATTTCCTCGATCCATCTCAACAAGTGCCATGTTATGATATAACGAAGCTATTCTCGAAAGTGCTTCATCCTCATCTGCACCCTCTTCCTTTGTTCTTTCTAGTATTCCTTTTGCAATTTTCAAAGATTCGTCGTAATAATCCATCGCGTTTCCAACATCGCCACGCTGCCTGAAGACATTTCCAATATTGAGAAGCATGGTTTGCTCTCCAACATCTATCTCAAGTCTGCGGCTAATCTCCAAAAGGTTCTGATAGTTTGCTAATGCTCGATTCAGGTCACCACGGATGAAGGCTTGGTTCCCAAATCTTGCAGCTTCTTGGAAGCTCAGAAGAGCGTCAATCGTCGTGCCAACTTCTTCGTACATAGCTCCCGCAGTCGTTATTCCTCGTGTGAAATCTTGTCGAGCCATCTTGTTCACAAGACGAGTCATCTCAGTGATTGGCTCAATCACTTCATGTGCACTTCTATATGAAACAACGGTAATCACACCTGCTACTATTGCCAAAAGTGCTCCGAGGGCAATTGTTAGAATAAGGGTCTGTGTTCCAACGAGGTTGAGCATGGCTGTTGCTGGCGCAACCACATCTGAATCTGGTACAACAACTGCTAATACATAATCAGTGTTGGAAACATTCACGAAAGCCATATGCCATGTCTTTCCATCTTTCTGAAATTCTTCTAGTCCTGACTCTTCCACCAAAACTGTAGTGGATAGTAAGTTACTGAATGCGATTGCTTCAGGGCTAGTGGTTGATGAGAACTCAAGTTGTTCAATTGGTGCGGGATCATCAAAAGTTCCCAAATCTGGATGAGCAACAACAACGCCGTTGCGGTCCAGTAGGAATGAATATCCATTATCTAGAACTTCGAGATTTAGAACCTTCTCTTGAATGGTTGACATAGATACATCTGCTGAAACAATTCCGAACAAACTACCATTACTATCAAACGTGACAGGTCTTCCCATCGAGATAACAAGTCCAACTGATTCATCCAAATATGGAGGAGTGAAGATTACTCTGCCATTATCTGGGGCATTGGCTACATTTGTGTACCAATCCTCCGCATTGGGATCATAATCGATGCTATCAAAATAACTAAGGTCATCAAAGGGGTAGTTCTTGAATAGATGTTGATCTGAAACATCAAGGTCATATCCCATATAGAGCCAGCGATAGTCCACATTCATTTCGTGCAATGCTTTGAAGATATTAATCATGTTTGAAGTCAAATTCAATGCAACACGAGTTCCAAATGACAAATCGTGCGGGTCATTGTTGTTCCAGTAGGGCTGAGGCATATAATAGCAGTCTGCATCAAATGATATGGTTGTAGAGTTAGCATAGGCTTCTATAATATCTGGATCTGTTTCAAACGTAGGTGCTAAATCAGAGAACCAACGGGGTTCTTCTGTTTGATCCCAGTAGTAGCTATATTGAGCTGTGGTGTTTATACGCTCGTTGATGAGATCCTCACAATAAGCCTCCAACATATAGACGCCATCAACATAGTTCTTCCACCGTTCCTCAATGAACAGACCTGTGTCATTTGAGAGACGCATCAGGTTTGCAAGTTCCTCAGCTTTGAGCTCTTCTGCAGCATGCGCAGCATTTGCGTTTGACACATTGTTTATCGCTAGTATCGATAGTGAAGAAATTACTAGAATCGGTATTAACGCAACAGTGACGAATGTGACTACTATTCTTTTTGAGATATTCATCTATTTTCCACCACTTTGAAAATCACAAAATGTATCATCAATTCTCTTTAACCACTCCAATTTACAAGTTCATCAACCATCTTTCTTTCGAAATCACTGCGGTCTTGGTTTTTATCAAGAATAAACTCATCACCAGATAGTGAACCATGCACTATTCCTTCTCCAAGAAGGATGATAAGAGTCCTGCGTAGAATCCTTCTGTCCACACCAGTTTCCTTCTCCAGAAGAAGTACATCTAACGAATCATTTGCATGTATGAGGTCTCGGAGTACGTTCTTCACCTTCTGG
>JBHLRT010000237.1:0-4372 GCA_048882305.1 Candidatus Thorarchaeota archaeon | reverse complement strand
GGTCTTCCATCCAAAACTTGACATCTTGATTAATTGGCATAGGTGCACATTTAGCTCCAGATTCCACAGTCATATTACACATGGTCATCCTCTCACCAACGTGCATGGCATCAATTGTTGGGCCATGAAATTCCATACTGTGGTAGTTGGCTCCATCGGGTCCAAACTCGTTGATGATATTCAATATCAAATCCTTACTCATCACGCGTTCAGGTAGTTCACCTGTGATTCTGATTTTGATTGATTCCGGAACTCTGAACCAGCATTCTCCTGTTGCTAGAATGAGAGCTGAATCAGTAGCTGCAAGGCCTGTGGAGAACGCATTAAACGCTCCATAGGTTGTTGAATGCGAATCACTTCCTACAATTAACGCACCTGGAACTACTAGTCCCATTTCTGGTAGGATTTGATGGGATATTCCGCAGTCCACATCGCAGAAATTAGTTATTCTCTGTTCTTTCACAAAGTTACGGTTCCGTCTATGAATCTCTGCACTATTAATATCAGATGCCGGTGCCCAGTGGTCATTTACAACAAGCACTCTATTTGGGTTCCATACTTTCTTGAAACCCATCTCATCGAGAATTGGTAGAATTCTTGAACCAAGAACTTCATGAACCATCAACAAATCGACCCGGGCTTGAACAATTTCTCCTGCGGTAGCCTTGCCTTCATTCGTATGACTTGCCAATATCTTTTCAGCTAATGTCTTCCCCATTGCATCAACCCTTCATCCTCTTGATGATTTCAGATGTGATCTCTTTAGTCGTTGAGGGTTTTACCTTTGACCATTGTCCTATACATAGGTCTGGTGTTCGCACTTTTCCTTCGCTGAGAACTTCCTCAACTGCTTTTCGAACCCGTGTCGCAGCTTCTACTGGTGCTAAATCATCGAACTTCTTTCCAAGCCACTCCATCATCATGGCTGTGGATAATAGTGCAGCAATCGGATTCGCTTTTCCGGTCCCTGCGATGTCTGGTGCAGACCCATGTACTGGTTCAAAGACTGCCTTCTCCTTTCCGATGTTTGCAGATGGAACCATACCGAGACCACCTACTAATGCAGCTCCAAGGTCACTGATTATATCTCCAAATGCATTTGGAGCCACTACGACGTCATAATACTCTGGATTTCTTATAGCTAGTAATGTCCATGCATCAACATATGCATAGTCCTTCTCTATTCCTTTGTACTTCGCTCCAACCTTATCGAAGCTTTCTCTGAAGAGCTGACATCCAGCCAGGAGATTGCTTTTGTCAACACATGTCACTCTCTTGACTCTGTCAACAGGAGCTCCGTTTCTATCCTTAGCTAAGTCGAACGCGAATCTGGCAATCCTCTCTGAACCCTCTGCAGTAATCATCCTCAGATCATATGCGAAATTTCTACTTTGTTGAGTTACTCTCCCACGGGCTGGATAGTAGAGCCCTTCTGTATTCTCTCGTACAATGACCATGTCAATATCATTCGACCTCTTACCGACAAGAGGTGATGGAACTCCTTTGTAAAGTTTCACGGGTCGAACATTGGCATAGAGCTCTAGTTCTTGACGAAGACCAATAACAACCGCGTACCCTGCAAGATGGCCATCTGAACGTTGGACTGTTTTTCCATCAGGTCCCTTTGCACCAATACCTCCAAGAAGAATTGCATCAGCTTCATTCTTAGTGAATCGTTCGCCTTCCTTAGACCATTCTCTATTCGTTTTGAGAAAATATTCTCCTCCACACTCAAACTCATGAAACTCCAAATCGAGTTCATCTGAAGAACCGAATACTTCAACTATGACTCGTTTAGCCTCTGGAATGACTTCCTTCCCAATACCATCACCCGGTAAGACTGCTATCTTGTATTTTCTAACCACACTGGATCACCTAATAGCTCCCTAACCAACCAAGGTCTTTACCGGTGTCATCAATCAAATTAACTCTTGTTTCTAACCTTTCACTATCTAGGTAGTGAACTTTGCACCGTATTGTAAATTTCCGTTTGCACTTGGTACATTCAACTAGCCAATCCTCTTCCACTACGAGATCTCCGTTCTCTGGCGGCTCCTTTCTTTCAGGCGGTTTTACTAATGTGAGCTCATCCCCATCGCATTCGTACGTACATTCTTTCAATGGTATCGGCTCCATCCCTCTTCTTCCTAGAGCAACGTACACGCTATCTGGTAATTCGTCCAAGGAACGGTCTTCTGCCAAAGAATACACCGCAATCAAAATCAACACCATTACGGATAAATGAGATGGTTGCACAGAAAACAACATGCGACTCGTGACATATGCAAGGATGGGCGTCCCCTCAATTGGGGTGGAACTTGATTCTGGCATTCTAGATATTCCAGATGCTGCCTCTCATTTTGGAAGAAAGTATCATGTTAGAGGTCATAGTTTTCCAAATACAATGATGGACCTACTGCAATGGGAATCAGGAATTGACGTTGTCCGCCAGATTGTCCAAAGGTATCTGAAAACCCCTGCTGGTGAACGACTTATGACCCGTCCATTGAATTCAATCACTCTTGAAGCTCCAATATCAAGACCGGGTAAAATAATCGCCTTGGGCAAGAACTACATGGAGCACATTGAAGAGACTGGGTCTGAAGTTCCTAATTTCCCTGTCATATTTGCCAAGTTTCCTTCCAGTGTCATCGGTCCTGATGATTTAATACCAATTCCTGAGGTTTCATCAAAGATCGATTGGGAAGTGGAACTGGGGGTAGTAATTGGTAAGACTTGCAAAGATGTTAGCGAGAGGAAGGCACTTGACTTTATTGCAGGTTATACAATAATCAACGACATTTCTGCACGAGACCTTCAAATGAGTGATGGGCAGTGGGTTCGTGCTAAATCGCTTGACGGATTCTGTCCAATGGGTCCCTGCATAGTGACGAGGGATGAACTTGGTGATGCGTCCAAATTAAAGATGCATACCAAAATTAATGGTAAGCTCAAACAACAATCATCAACTTCGAACATGGTTTTCGATGTTCCACAGATCTTGGCATACCTCTCGAAATCATTCACACTGGAGCCTGGCGATATTATTTCGACGGGTACTCCCTCCGGTGTTGGTTTTGTTAGAGAACCTCCTGAATTCTTGAAATCCGGCGACAAGATTGAGTTGTATATTGAGAAAATTGGCTACTTGAAAAATAAAATCGCTAAATAGACCTAACGAACTTCAAACCTATTGTTTGTTTCATAGCGAATTGGTTTTTGACTAATGCCACTTTGGAATTGACAATTTAAAAAGTCATGATGTAGACTCAGAGGTTGTTTGCCCTGTCCAGAGCTTCTTCAGCTTCTCCGTACTCAAACAGTCTTTTGTGCGCTCGGTTGAGCATTTCCCAAACCTCTTTGTCCTTTGGCTTTAGCTCGAGATATGCTTTACAGAAGACCTTCATATTCTCCCAATCATTTAGTGCCTCATAACATAATGCCCCATAGTATAAAGCTCTCTTGTGATTTAGTTTTGGACCAGCCAGTGCCTTGAAGATTTCAAGGGAACGCTCGTAGTCTTGATTATCGAAGTACGATTTTGCTTCATCGTATTTAATCTCCATCTCACTGTATTCTGGTATTATTTGCGAATAAGATGCAATCATTGTTGTTGCACTGCAGCATATCAAGACAACAACAAGCATAATTGATAATCCAAGAGTCATTACAGGATCGATTGGTAGATATCCTAACCCACCAAGCCAAGAAAGGATAACACCGCCCACAAATACGAGGACAACTGCTATGCTTACATACTTCGAAGGCAGAGTGCTAATCCCTTCCTCCTCAGCCATTTGAGGCATCATATTGTGATGGGTAAAACTACTCCTTTTAGGTCTGGCGAATCAATCAATTTTGACCTTTCTGCTTTTCCAACTGTCGTCTTTTATACTCCGCATCCTCTCTCTTTGAAGCCAATCGGTTTCTTGCGACATTTATCCATTGACTCACCATTTTTTCTAGTTCTGGATTCAATTCTAATGCGATTTCAGCATAAGCAATTGCTCTCTCATCTTGTTCCTCAATGAAATGCGCATTAGCCTTGTTGTAGAAAGCTTCTGCATAATCAGGTTTCAGTGCTACTGCTTTGGTATATGCTTCAATTGCAGCTTCTCCATCAGCTAGACGAGAATGACAGTTACCTAGATTGTTCCATGCTTCGGCATCGTCTGGATCGATTTCAAGAGCCTCTTCGTAACACTCTCTTGCAGCCTCATAATCATTCAAGGCGTAAAGAGCTGCGCCTTTGTTAAACCATATTTCAAAAATGAAGTTATCAATCGCCAATGCTTCATCATATGCTTTGACTGCTTCTTCATATTCCTCATTTTCTGCAAGGGCGTATCCCAGATTATACCAGCCTTCGATT
>JBHLRT010000236.1:0-4382 GCA_048882305.1 Candidatus Thorarchaeota archaeon | reverse complement strand
GAAGATCAAAATTGTCACAAATAAGGATGAATCATGGGCATACATCGTTGCACCATTTACAAACTTCTATGAGGTTGAAGAAACTAAGCGGATGAAACTCGCTTATGACATGCTCAAGGAGTCATGGAAAGCAAATGGTGTGAAGTTCGCAATTGATGATGAGGATGACATTATAGTAATTGCAGAAACCAATGATACTGACCTTACTAGTGATGAAATTCGTACTCTGATTGGTCATGTAGTCTATGCATGCGATGCTCTTTGGGAAATATATCCAGCTTAGATAAGCGTAAATTGGTGTAATGCCCGATGCTGCATTCGTTTCGGGCATCATTTCTTTTAATATTCGACATCTTCATAAGTTGCTTAGACTGAAACACGCAAGTGAGTCATATGGCTGAGGCTAGTTCTGATGTACCTTTTCCAGTCGAGAAGCGAGAACGGTTAGTCAATATCTTTTATCCTAAACGAGCTTCTTTCATCTTCTATTACGTATTTGGCACAGTTGTATTCATAGTTGGACTTGGATTCATGACCGTCACTTCGTATGGTGGATTAGGCGGTGATATTGTTTCGTGGTCCTTGAGTGCAGGAGCAATGGTTTTCGGAATTATCCTTGTCATATTGGCTGAAAGCAGACGTTGGTTCACACTCTATATTTTAACTACATGGAATGTGCGAGTTCGCAAAGGTGTTTTCTCACGTAGGACAACTAGAGTCTTCTATGATGAGATAGCATTACTGCACTGTTCAGGACCTCCGGATGAACGCAAAGTTGGTATGGGTGATGTAGAAATATATACATCCGCTGATGATGAAAAACCAGCTCTCGTATTTGATGGTGTTCATAACCCTGATGGAATTCGAGAGATCATTAATAGATTCGTGGAAACAACTCCTGATCCTATACCGTGGGCTCATTTGGATAGAACGTGACAGCAAATTCAACTTTCAAGGCATTATTTCCTCAACGGGTGACCTTTATTATGGTTCACTGACATAAGCAAAAAAGAAATCAAGGAATAATCACAGTAAAAAAATGGAGAGAGGTAAACGGTGACAAGGTTCACCATAAGGTATGTTGCATCCGATGGCGAAAGGTATCAAGTGGTAAAAGACGACCACTATACTGAAATTGATCTTTCAGACACAAGTATAAAATCCGTGAGTTTGGAACCCTTAGGTCAATGCGGAAAACTCGAAAAACTCAACTTGGATACAAATTTGCTGACTGAAATTGATCTTTCTCCTCTATCATTCTGCTCAAGTCTGAAAATCTTAAGCATAACCTCGAACGAACTTACTCATGTCAACCTTGAGCCACTTTCGCGCTGTCCAGAACTTCAGGCGCTGGAGCTCTCCGATAACAAGCTGACTGAGATTGATCTCTCACCTCTAAGCGAATGCAAAGAACTTCGTTGGTTGTATATCTCAGATAATAGGCTCAAAGAAATTGATCTAAGTCCTTTCAATGATTTGTCAAATCTGCAATATCTTGTTCTTTCAGGCAATTTCTTGCGTCAAATTGATCTTTCCCCCTTGGAACGGTGTACGGATATGAGGTACCTTCATTTGAATGAGAATGCATTCCAAAGCATAGACATATCCGTTCTTTTTCAGTTTAATAATCTTGAATCAATAGTCTTTGATGATACAGCGGTCCTCACTGCAAATCATAAACTCAAGCATCAACCTTACTTCCCAGATCCAATTAACATGAAGCTAGGAAGTATCCAATGGTCTCATGAAGTTCATGAGTCTTCCACACCAAGATGATTATAATACTCAACGATTTATGATAGTATAACATACCTCAGACAGGTAATAGATAGGCTGGGAGTCTATCATATGGCTGAAATCCGTATTGCGTTTAAAATTGAAAATGGAATCGAGCTGTACTTACAGACACAAGATGATGTTACTGAAATTGATCTTTCTGGAAGAAGTATCGTGGAGATAGACCTCTCTCAGCTGATTCAATGTAAGACTCTACGAGATGTAAATCTTTCAGCCAATCTGATACGAAAGATAGATCTCGAGCCACTTAGGGAGTGCCCCAGTCTCGAGAGATTACTTTTAGGTTCAAATCTGATAACTTCAATTGATCTGGGTGGTCTTGAAGCTTGTTCCAATCTAGATACCCTATCACTTGAAATTAACAAACTTCAGAGGATAGATTTGTCTCCACTTATGTTATGTCTGAAGTTACAAGAATTGAACTTGCAATCTAATGACTTCCATGAAATTGATTTGTCCCCACTCCGAAAATGCGGCGCATTACGTTTTCTACGTGTTGATAGCAACGAGTTGTACGATATTGATTTAGAACCTCTCTCAGGGTGTCTTAACCTGCAAGAGTTGTTTCTCAATAATAACAAGCTTGATACCTTGGATCTTTCACCTCTAAGAAACTGTAAAGCTCTTGAAGGTCTGTGGTTAAGGGATTCAGGCTTACTCCAGATTGACTTAAGCCCATTGAGAAGTTGTCCGAGTTTGCTATGGCTAGACATCAGTGAGAATCAGATGAAGACAGTTGATATTACTCCACTATACTACTGTTATGAACTTGAAACGTTCATAATCGATGACACTGTTCCTCTTATGGCAATGGTAGAGTTGTCCTACAACCTCTGGCCAAGTATGCTGGAAGAACTCAAGGATAGAATATTCTGGGTTGAAGAACAAACTAATACAGTCATACCTGGGTGACACTAGCTCTAATTTTCCAAGACGCCACTAAGTTAGTCGTGACATCTATGACTACAATAAATGACAATACAGCTCGAATCACTCTTAGAATTGCTGGAGTTTTCCAAGAGATTAGAGACATCTGGGTAAAACGCTTGGATGATTATTATACTCAGATTGAAACGTTGGTTGATGGACAGTGGTTAGACTCAGAAGATGTCATTGGAATTATCCGAGAATCAAGAATGGCTTCTCGTGAGGCTCTTGATGGCTTGGGAAATGATCTAAGTGCTGAATTAGTTCATTCTTCTAACGGTGTGATAGCCAGATACGAGGCTGAACGGCTCTCATTTGCTGAAGAGATAAGTGACCTAAGGGATGAAATTAGCAGGTTACTCTCAGGTGATGAGAATGAAATGCGCCGCGAGAATGAATCTTTTCGAGCTGCGATAGATTCAATCCCTGAGTTCAAGCTACTCAAAATTATACAGCGTAGTTGCAGAACAGATTACAAAGAGCTTGAATCAGTATCCGGTTTGAAGAAATCTGCCATCACTAAATTAGTGAAGGAACTGATGAAGCGAGGTTATGTAAACTTGGATAAGAAATCCAGACCTCATGCAATTATTTTTCTGACTGCTCCATGGAATCAGAAAGATTCTCCATCTCCGCTATCATTTGAGAATCCAAGGGTTGAACCGTTCCTACGTACTGAAACTGAACATCACTAGCACCCAAGCGTTTTGCGATTCTCTGAATGATAGGTGCCATCCACCTTATAGTAATCTCATTCAACATCACAATCGGAAGGATGAAAGCTATCACAACAATTGGAAGACCAATTGTCCACCCAAGACTGACCAACACATTTGTCACTGTTAGTGGTGTTGGGTATACAAAGAACTTGAGATAGAAATATCGATGGAACATTGCTATGGGAAAAGCTAACAGGCCAAATCCTCCAACGAGATTTGAATACCATCTGCCAACTCCTTCTGTGTCAGGACATCGGCGCATCTCAAGATGCTTGGATTTGACATGTGAAACAATTCCTGCGTCGTTCAAGGTCCAAGTAGGAGCAAACAGTGCAATACTGGCAACAAGTGCAATCAATCCCCCGAGGAGTGTGAGTAGCGGGTGCAGAGTTGGAAGAACTTCTTGAACATCTCCAGCTGGAATCGGCGGTAACCAAAATATAACGCCATTCAGGAGACTGATGACCAGCTCTCCTAGTGATAGAGCAAAGAATGCAGGAATCGCGGATCTTTTCATTATTCTGACCCAATCGAACCCTCTACCTATTCTCATCACATCAATGTCATAGGTTGCAACGCGGAATATTCTTGCGCCTAGCAACATGAAGAATGCAATTGGTAGTGTAAACAAAAGAAACTCAATAAAGAAAATTGGAAAGAGAATCATAAGTACGAAGTTGGTGTCAGATCTTAGATAGCCTGTAGATCCCTCTACGAGGTCATAACCAGGTCTTACAATTGTAACAGCAGCAGCTAGGAATTGACTCATCCAGAATCCGACTATTATTCCAGTTACAGAGAAGATTACGGGTATAACGAACCGCTTGATGTCATCCGCCATCGATAATCCTGCAACTCCTATCCTCTTAAGTTTCTAAGCATATCGGTTTCATTTGTCTCAATACTCAAGCTTTATATGTAGAGGTCTACATAGCATAG
>JBHLRT010000235.1:0-4385 GCA_048882305.1 Candidatus Thorarchaeota archaeon | reverse complement strand
CTGAGGCTGCTTATGTTGGTCTCCTTGGTGTGAATCCTCGTTTTCAAGGTCAGGGATTTGGAAAAGCGTTGCTTGTTGAAGCTGCTGAAACAGCGGCAAAGGTTGGAAAACGGCGTATTGATCTCCATACTTGGGCTGGAAATCTGAAAGCTCTGCCTCTCTACAAACGAACGGGTTACAACTGGGTTCCTGCAACAAGGGTCTTGATGGAGTCACACATCCCTGGAATTCTGGGGAATGAGCTTTTCAAACCTTTCTTTGAAAAGTATGACTGGTATGACTCTTTCAAACGTGAAATCAAACAAGAAATGGATGAGATTATTGAGGATGCTATTGGTGTCTTCAAGTATCACTTTGAGGGCAAGGATGGTGACTCACTCGATGTTACTGTTGATAGAGAGGCAAAGGGGATCTGTGCATTTCGTTTGACCTTTGAAGGAAAAACAATCTCTGCAAGTGTCAAGCCGAATACTCATATTGGCTATATTGGATTCAGAGAGTACCCCGCTGAACTAACGATTGAGAATGGGAGTGACGAAGAACTCACTTACTCAGTGAATGTAAAGCCATCCGATCACTTCAAAATTCATCATGATGGCAACTCCCATGGACTACTCAAATCAGGTGCTTCTAAGACTATACATGCTACATATTCCATCTCTGGAAACGCCTATCCAATTGATAGGGAAACCAACGCTGATGAGAAAATCGCAACACAAGCTGAATGGATTCTCAAGCTTGGAACAATTGAAACCTCCCTTTTCAATGGTTTAATTCCAACAACACCCGTTGTGGTTCGTTCTGGTCCACTCCATCCAACAATACGCCGAAATAGTTCTTCGGAGATTGGACTCAGCGCATTAAACAATACGTCGCAGAATCTCAAGGGCGAGATTCTTTTGAATACACCAAAAGGGGTCAGTGTCAGTTCCCAGAAAATTAAATTCGAACTTCCACCGGGATTAGTCATTGAAGAACCAATCACTATCTCGCTCGAATCAGATGTAGGATCTCTACTCAGCATCGGAATTGAAATCCATTTAGAAGACGAAGGCAAGATGACACGTGTGGAAAAGAAGGACTTCAATATCCCTGTTCTTGGACTCACTGATACAGTCGTTTACAAAGGTCTGGACAATAAAATTGTCTTGGAATCAGAGAACATCAGAGCATACATGTTAGACCATCCCTCAATGGGATTCATGAGGTTTGAACATAAGACACTGCATCGTATTCTTGGAGGTTGGAATGCTATGGCGATGGAGGAAGGATATCCATTCCCAACCGAGGGTGGTGAATGGATTCGTATGAATCCTGAAATTCAACTTGAAAGTAATGATGATTATGCTGAGATTCGGATGACTGCAGACTCTCAAGAACGTCCAGGTCTAAGATATCACGTCGCTTATAGACTCTTAAGTGGAACTGATATGGTCCAAACAATTGTTCGTTTTGAGAACATCGGGGATTCAGATTTGAGTGATCTCGGTATTCGTCTTGCTGGTTGGTTTGGCGGTGTCTTCGACCACGCAATTATTCCACTAAGAGGGAAGCTCTATGACATTGGATCTATTGACTGGGCTGGATATCCTCAGATACCAAAAGATCCAGAAAACTATCATGAGAGCTGGTTTGCCTCTTATCGACATCAAGAAAGACTTCTCTTGGGCTATATCTGGGACCCGGAACATGTCGATGAGGTTAGGGTTAGACGAGGTTTTGGCATTCCAAGGATTGAGTACCGTCTTCCAACAATACCTCCTGGCGAATCAATTGAGAAAATGCCCCTTAGCCTCTATTTAGGCGATGGAGATTGGAGAAAAGTTCGTGCTATCTACAGAAATCTGTACGGAGTCACTGAGCCAGTCACTGAGGTTTATGACATCAGATCAGATCTTGAGGTCGAAATCTCTCCAAAATCAAGCACTCAATTACGCAAGGTTCCTAGCCCTATTATTGTTAACAGGTCAAAGACCAATAATCATGAACTTCGGGTAAGAGCCACTGTTGAGGATCCAATTGATGGCACTATTCAGTTACGAATGCCAGATGGCCTATTAGCAAATGGTGAGAAGGAATTACAAATAGAAATTCGAGGTATTGACTTTGACAAACCTTTCTCTTATCCTTTGAAGATAACCTCGACAGATGATAAATCGTGGTTTAGAGAGCATGGCGAGATAGAGGTCCGATTCCAATCCCGCAACTATAGAACACCATTGACAGCTGTGGTCTATGATTCTACTCTGAGTGTTGATAGAAGAAAGATTGTGGATGAAGGAGTTACTCTCCATTCCCTCACAACAGGCGGTTATACAATTGGTGTATGTCCTGAACAAGCAGGAACATTGGTGAAATTCCACAAAGAAGGTGCCCCCAATGTTTTCTATGACACATTTCCAAAGGTTGGTCCATTCATGTGGTCGGAGAAGGTGTATAGTGGAATTAGTCCTATGATCGTTGGCCTTGAAGTGTGGGATTGGGAAACTGCTTTGCAGAAGGAAACATGGGTGATATCCAAAACAAAGGTTGGTCCTTGGGCTGGTTTTACCATGACTTCTACCTTAGAACATAGTCCTGGATTAAAAGGTGTCACAGTGTCCTATCGATATCTCATACTACCTGGTACGCCCATCCTGAGTGTTGAATTCACAACGCACAATACAAGTGATCAATGGAAACGACCTCTTGTTGGCTATCGTGGGATTCCAACTCCTGGTGGGACAGTTTTGAATAGGGTTCATGTTACAAGGGATAATCAAAGGATAGTCTATGAGCCAACTTTCCAAGGTGTTGACTTGTTCACAGGGCGGGAGTGTTGGGGAGCATACGAGAGTCCATCTGATGGCACGGTTCTCGGAATAATTTCTGGTTACAAATGGGATAACATACTTTACTGCGACACTATGGGCGAAAAAGCTCAGATGTTTGGTATTCGGGAACGTCGTGAATTGAAGTCTGGAGAGAGTACAAGTATCAACAGCTATTTGGTGATTTCAGAGACTGTTGATACGATAGAATTACTGAAGGATTTGCCAGAAGTGATTGAGTAGGATTTAATGAAGACGCTTCAGTCTAGCTGAACACTCTGCCACCTTCATATCGTCTCCAAGCTCTTTGAAGAGACTCAAAGCAACTTGCCAAGTTCTCTTGGCTTCGGCTTCCCTCTGAACAATCTCAAGTATAAGTGCTCTGTAATAGAGGTGCATTGGATTACTCGGGTCTACTGCAAATGCCGCATCAAAGTCATCTAGTGCTTCTTCATATCGCTCTAGTGAATAATAGATGAGTCCCCTTTGATGTGCCACGTCTGCATTGTTTGGTTCCAATGCAAGAGCTGTGTTGAGATATTCTAGGGCAGTATTCTCGTCATCTAGCAACAGCATCACTGCACCATTCTTGACCCATGACTCTACATGCTCCGGATCTGCATTGATTGCTTTTTGGTATGCATTGGATGCTTGTTGGAATGATTTCAATGACTTGTGAATATCTCCCTTCTTTATCCACAATTCCGGGTCATCGAACTTGATACTGACTGCTTTGTCATAGTAATAGAGTGCAGATTCCAAGTCATGCTGCTCAAAATAGACATCTCCCATTGTTGAGAGTGCGTATGCTTGCTCAGGACCTATTTCAAGTGCCTTTTTCAGAACCTCGATAGCTTCCTCATACTTCTTGATAGCCAAGTATACATTTCCAAGCTCCATCAGGGCAGGCAGGAAATTAGGATCCATTGACAGTGCTCTTCTCAGCCAAGTTACAGCTACATCAAGCTCTCCTTTTGCTCTGAAGTACTCCCCTTTTCCTAGTAGTGCCCTAGCCATATTCGAATTGACAAATATGGCTCGATCAAGATTCTTGTTTGCTTCTTCGAATTCTCCTATTTTGAGTTGGCCAGTTGCTAAATACACTAATGCTAACGCATTTCTCTGGTCTATTGCAAGGGCACTACCAAAGCAGCTAATGGCTTCTGTGGGACTAGAAACCATAAGATATGCCAATCCCATATTGATCCAAGCACTGACTTGATTGCTGTCCAATCCCAAAGTCAACTCATATAGGACAATTGCTCTACCAAAAGCAGCTTCTAGAAGATGCACATTTGCCAATCGTGTGATGACTCCGGGAACCCTTTCATCCGATTTGATCTCTTCCAGAGTCTGGAGTAATTCTTTTTCAAGTTCGCCAAGCTGTTTTCTCTCTCTGGTCATTATTGCCACTGGATGGATGCTCTCTGGCTCGATCAGCTCCTCTGTGTTTAGCTGAGCCAGTTTGGCATCGATTGCTTCCAACAGCTCGTCTTTGTTCAACTATGTCCCCTCAGTCTGAGAGGTTCATTATTCTTATCAAACTTTGGAACTTCGACTTTCTTACAGAGCGAA
>JBHLRT010000234.1:0-4412 GCA_048882305.1 Candidatus Thorarchaeota archaeon | reverse complement strand
GGGATAGAGAGTGGTACCTACCCTTTCAGAGATTCAGATACATGCTAGTTGATCTTGTGGATGAACTTCTTGAAATTCTGAAGAAGCATGATTATAGATTCATGTTAGATGGTCAAACTGTGGTTCTCGAGGACTATTTTGAGATACGAGAGGAAAGAAAGGATGAACTACTCGAACAAATTCGAGAAGGAAAAATAACAGTAGGTCCTTGGTATTTGCTACCAGATTTATGGCTTATAGGTGGTGAGAGTCTACTTCGTAATATCGAGTACAGTCACGAACTCACTGCGCAACATCATATTCCGCAAATGAAGATTGGTTACCTTCCTGATATGTTCGGTCATCCGTGTGCTATTCCACAGATATTGAGCGACCTTACTGACTTCAAAGCAGTTGTTCTTTGGAGAGGAGTTCCTCCAGAAATTATGACTACATCTTTTAGTTGGAAATCTCATCCTTCCTCCTCAGCTTCAATTCCCGTCATATACTTACCAGAGGGATATGGAAACGTCTCTAGATTTTCAACAGACTATGACCAATTCAAGGAACTGGTTAATGTCGCGATTACATCTCTGGACCGATTCTCTCAAGTTCCAGCATATCTATTGATGAATGGTTCTGATCATCTATTTCCTCAGGCATTTGTGCAAGATTATGTAAACAAGATGAAGAATGAGGGTGTAGATATTTCATTAGGGACTTTGATGGATTTTGTTAAGCTACTCGAAAACGAAACAATCGAATCAAACTATACACCCCCCATCTATTCTGGTGAATTTCGCTCACCTGCAAGAGCGCCACTTCTACAGGATACATATTCATCCAGAATGTGGATTAAAATCTGGAATCAGATAACTGAAGACCTATTGGTACGTAAAGTCGAGCCTCTTAGTACGTACCTTTGGTTCTCATTAAATAGGCCATATCCGACTAGCTATTTACAAACAGCCTGGAAATGGCTGTTGAGAAATCATCCTCATGATTCAATTTGTGGTTGTTCCGTTGACCGCACTCATGAGGAGATGAAGGCTCGTTTCTCATGGGCTGAGTCCATTGGTGAAAGCATAGTTCAGAATACAGTCGAGGAATTTGATGAATTGGAAATGAAGTCGAAATCCGATGAATCAAGCATTCTTGTTTTCAATTCGGGAGGAAGTCTGGAATCTCCAGTGTACATTCAATTTGTTGCGTCAAAGGAGGAAACAATCAATGGATTGCTAGCCCCTGATGGATCAATCTATGATGTTCAAAAGCTGGAATCTAGAGATGATATCTTCTTTGAAACAACTATTGGTATACGAACCGCAAAGATGGGATTTAGTCTCTTACCCGGCAGGAAATTCATGAATTTCTATATCAACGGTATTGAGTATTATGATGGTGATGAACCCGGTCTACTTGAACTCCGTTTTATTTCAGATACACACCTCGTAGGAGACCTGGATTTTGAGGAATTCAAACGGAATGCTCGTAAGCTAATTTATGGTAAGAAATACAAGAAGATCCATCTCATTGCAGCGCGACCTACTCAGAATATGTACGCCTCAGTAGTCCCTGTTCAGCCTTGGGCATTCACAAAATTCACCACTGTTGTGGATGTTCCGGATTCATCTAGAGATGATTTGCAGGTTACTGAAAATAAGATTAGTAATCGTTTCTATTCTGTTGCATTCAATAAGGATGGATCTTTGAGTGTCCTCAATAAAGAGCTGGATTTGAAATTCGATAGATTACATCTCTTCGAAGATTACGGGGACCGTGGTGATGAATATACATTTGGAAGAGTGAGTCCTGAGAAAGCTGCCGTCAAGAACGTTAAACGTCATATTCTCTCAAATGGTCCCATCATCGCTGAGATTGGTCAGAAAATGGAGATTGAATTGTTTGAGGACCTGGATGACTCGAGAGAGAAACGGACTGGAAAAGTAAGAATGCCTATTGAATCAACGTTTAGGTTCTATCGTGATACGCCAAGAATCGAAGTGACAACAAAGCTCACGAACTGGTCAAAAAATCACAGACTGAGAATCTGCTTTGACCTTCCATTTGAGTCAGAGAAGTCTATAACCGCGACTCATTTTGGTGTTATCGAACGAAGTGGTTCGCCAGAGGAAATTCCTGAGGAAGATGAACAAGAGAAAACACACTCCTCTTATTCCGAAATACCTTCAGGAATACAACCGCAAAAGCGATTCATCCGGGTCAATGATGAAAAAGGAGCTGGAGCAATAACCATTTTCAATACAGGTCTACCAGAAGTCGAGTTTGCGAATCGTAACCGAATTGCAGTAACACTCATTCGCTCCACAGGATGGCTTTCTCGAGATGATATCCCTGAGAGACCTTATCATGCTGGACCTGGAGAGGAAACACCAGGTGCTCAAGAAATAGGAACTGAGTATGTATACAATTATGGTTTCTCAGTACATTCAAAGGATGCGCCATTACATGTGAGTTCAAACATCGCAGATGCAGCTTCTGAGAATGCATTAGCTGTTTACTTGGATCATTCAGATGTCACTCCCAAACTGTGTACTCCGATAGCGAAAATTAGTGACCCAAGAATAAGAATCTCCTCAATGCGAGTTCGGAAAGATGCAGTTCTTTTAACAATGCATAACATTGACAATGCTGAAATTGCATCAGCTCTGGAGATTGAGGAATCCTTTACCACAATTACAGAGATTATGATTAACGGACTCGAAAAGCGGAAACACAAAATAACTAGCAATAATGTCAATCTAGTCTTCAGTCCCCGCGAAATCAAGATGTGCTTGCTAAAATGAAGAGCAGCGGGTGGTCCAAGGAATATTAGAGACTCCCGCCGCTATTTTCTTACCTTGAACCTAATTCTTCTCTTTAGGCCACTTCCAAGCAAACCAGACTATCAAAGCACAGAATAGAACATACCCTATCCCGAATACATTCTCATACAATGGTCTTGGTACTATGAATCCCGTTCCATCAAAAACTATGAAGAACAAAGCAATAATAATGTTCAACCATCGATTCAGTTTATAGTCCAATTGCACTGAAAGAAAGACCATGAGTATAGGCAACATCATCATAGCGCCCATTGCGGCCAAAAGTTCGTTGGTCATTGGTATAACAGTCGTTCCATTGATTATATTCTCAAGCATTCCTGCTTCGTAGAAACGTAGTACATCACCTTGAATTCCAGTTAGCATTCGTGCGATCCATAAGGCTGATAGTTTGATTTTCACATCTTCCATGACGGACTCTCCGCTTTTTTGGTATAAAATTCCAAGAACTTTCTGCATGCTATATTGTTTTTGGATTTGTTAGGCGCATACCTGCCAGTGAATCGGAATAATAAAATAGTATGAAGTGAAGGAAGGAAATTCTATCTAGGTCGAATGGAAGCCCTCTGAAATTTAGGAGTGACTAGTATGAATGAAAATACTTCTTGGAAAGGAGTAATAAAAGCAGGCGGACTCTCTTTTCTCTTAGGAGGGATAATATTCTTCGGATTCATTCTTTCAGTTTTTGTCTATCAAGTTCCATTACCCTTGGATGCACAAGGCTATCTTAACACTTCCTTCATATCCTCTTTGCTATTTTCCTTGGCTGCATTTGGAGAGTTCTTGCTATTGCCCGGAGTCTTGGCAATCTATTTTGTCCTGCGGGATACCAACATGAATCAAGCGTTCTTGGGAACAGCAATTTGGATTACAGCTATCCCTATGTTCCTTGTTTCTAGAGGTCTTGTAATTTCCCTTGCTAACATTGCTGAGAATTACGCTGCCTCAGCAGACGCGACTCTAAGAACAGCTTACCTCGTGGCAATTCAGCTTGCTTTGGATGCGTCTGGTGTCTTTGTAACAATTGCTCTTGTTCTGCTAGGTGTTGGGGGAATCTTTCTTGGTTTCGTCATGGCAAAGAGTGTCTTCGGTAAACCTACAGGCTTCTTGGTTATACTAGCTGGTGCTCTGACTGCTATGGGTACACTGGGAGTGATATTGGAACCTCTTACAATTGGAACACTCTTTGGACTGATTCTAAATGGTTTTTGGCAAGTTATTCTTGGTGTCAAGCTGATCAAGTTGGGAAGAGAAAAGCCCAGTCTATGAAACGAATTTCAACTAAAGGTGATATCAAATGAAAGCTATAGTATTTGAGAAGTACGGACCCCCTGAGGTCCTTCAGATGAAAGAGATTGAAAAACCAATACCAAAGTCAGATGAGGTGTTAATCAAAATACATGCGACTTCAATAACTGCTGCAGACTGGCGTATGCGTAAACCCGATCCATTTCTAGCAAGGATGATGAACGGTGTGTTTAGACCGAAGAAGTTCAACATTCTAGGAATTGAACTAGCAGGAGTGGTTGAAGCTGTAGGCAATGGTGCAACCAAATTCAAGCCCGGTGACGACGTCTTTGGAGCTGCTGG
>JBHLRT010000233.1:0-4421 GCA_048882305.1 Candidatus Thorarchaeota archaeon | reverse complement strand
AAAAGCTTTTGGCAAAACAAGAGTTCAGAATCCGAATCGTGGGTGATGTCGAGAAAGCAAGCACCATAGCAAAATCAATGGACTTCGTGCAGGCTGTGGACGAGGAAGTGGACTCAATAATAGTGACTATTGAAGATCCCACCACCAACAACTCTGCATTGATGCAGTCTCTTCTATTTGCTGGAGTTCAAATCGTGGAGTTTGCTGAAGAAGAAGCAAGCCTCGAAGATTTGTATCTGGAAGTAGTAAAAGGGAGGGATGTTTAATGGCATTTGGAAAATCAATGATTGTTGCAAGAACCGATCTTAGCATGGCTATGAAAGTGAGTTATGTAAAGTATGGTCTCATCCTTACCGCAGCAATTGGTCCTATAATGGCTATTGGGACTGTTGGACTTTTGGTATTTACAGCGACCAACGCTACAGAGCTATCTATCATAATGCAATTGATCAGTCCAATGATGTCACCGATGCTAGGGTTGGTTGCTATTATCCCTGCATCCCTAATTGCGGCTAATGCACTGGTTGGAGAGCGAGAACAGAACACACTTGAACCACTCTTATGTACACCATTGACTGACCGTGAGTTACTTACTGGCAAGGTTCTAAGTTCATTCATTCCCAGTATTGTTTTGCTTTTGGGTTCGATTGTGATTACAGAGATTGCGACTATAGCAATGTTTCTGATTGCAGGTTATCCGCCGATGTTGTTTCCTGATATCCTTGGGTTACTTCTTCTCCTCACAGCAGGACCACTGATGATTCTTGCGATGAACTCAGTTATGATTCTGATCAGCGGAAGGGTTTCACGAGTCTACGAGGCGTATCAGGTTTCCGGGGCATCAGTGATGGTCTTTATTATCCCAATGCTACTTCCATTAGTAACCTTGGACTCCGGTGGCGCAATTGACCCTGCTGCTGTGTCGTTTTCCTACATCGTCACTATTCTGATTGCAGCGACTTTGTTCTTAATCACCTGGGCTTTGGCATTCAGTAGATTCAACAGAGACCGAATGGTTTCGCTCGTTTAGAAAGAGGGTAAGACTGATACCCTCTTCCTCCTATTTTTTCTTTTCAGAATTAATCCCTAAGCTTCTTCAACCCGACAGGATATCTTCCTGCTAGGTCTCGATAGATGGATTTGAAACGAGTAAGTTCTTCTTTGTGATGGTCTTGAATATCACCAATCACTTTTGCTGGAACTCCTACTGCAATCTTGCCATTTGGAACCTCAAATCGCGCCTTCACCACTGCTCCTTCTCCAACTATTGCCCATTCACCCACAATAGCATGGTCTGATACTATTGCGCCCATTCCCACAACTGCTTCGTCTTTCACAGTCGCATTATGAATTAAACAGCCGTGACCTAAGGTCACGTTATTTCCAATCACTGTTATCTCATTGGGTCGTGCATGAATAATGACATTATCCTGTACGCTGCAACCATCGCCAATTCGAATCTCACCATAGTCTCCCTTTATGACGGCTCCCGGAGCTACGTAACACGCCTCGCCAAGTGTGACCTTACCTATCACAGATGCAGAAGGGCTCACATAAGATGTTCCACCAATAATCGGAACTCTATTCTCAAATTCGTAAACTGCCATAGAAGCACCAAAACCGTGTTTAGTAATTCCTGTTATTAGGTTGAAGGTAGGTGAAAAGAAGAACTGCTTCTCTCCGAAACGTTAAAGTTTCTGCTTTCCAAACGGATTATGACAGATATTATTGAGACGAGTGTGTGGAATATTGAGTAGGAAGAGTGAAACGCCAATCTTTCCGATTCTGAGGGGTGAATCGGTAAGTGAAGCAGGGGAATTCTCAGGAAAAGTTGTAATCATCTGTAAACCCGAAGATCTTGAAAGAGAATGGACCTCCGGTTCAATTGCTGTTCTTCATGAGGATCTAGAGACCTATTTCACTGAAGATCCTGATGCAATGGATAATCTCTTTCAAAATGTATCTGCAGTACTGGCTGAATTTGGGGAATCAATTAGCCAATTTGCGGCACATGCCACACAGCACGGTATAATCGTAATAGTCAAGGTCCGGGACGCCACCTATGTTTTAGAAGATGAGATGCATATTCGTGTAAAAGCTTCTGAGAATCAAGGGGATGTCTTCTTCATCGATTGAATGTCTTTTGGTGACCCATCAAGTGTCGCTTTAAACATCAAGGCTTTAAACCAGCACGCTTACGAGGTTATTGAGGAGCAGAGATAATGAGTAAACTGGAGGAGGTTTCGTCGAAGCCCCTTGTATTAGTTGACAGTTTCGATGCGAGAAAGAACCACATATTCATGTTTGCTTTTACTATCCTCATCTGTGTTGTGTATGCCTTATTCCTCTGGTTGGTGTGTTCAACGAGACCTGGTATTCTTTCTGCTTTGTTGTTATTTGGCTCTCAAATTGCGATGGGGTTTCCAGCAGCAAGAGCATACTACGATTTGGGTGTTTCAAATCGAGAAACTCTTCACTTCATTGATCCATGCAGATTCAATGGTGTTGGTCATCATCATGAGGTGAAGATAACTCTTGGAGAGATACCACTCATCTTTGAAAAGATTGGAATTCAGATTCAGAAATATGATAAAGGGAGTCTGGACGATCTTAGTGACCTTGTATGGTTTGGAATCTTTGTTTGGGCATCATTATCTACTGCATCCTTCTATCTTGGTATCACCGGTGCATCTCTTTGTATAATTGGTGCACTCGTACTTGTAATCGCTTGTCTTGGAAGTTACCTAAGCGGATATTGGATCCGACGTAACTACAGCTTTGAAGATGATCTTAATCATCTGCAGTATTATGTTGAAAGAAGACTAAGAAACATCGACACGAACCTTTCTGGTTTGAACAGTCACTTCTATATCCAAGTCCTAGAACGTTGGCGCGCTTTAGTTCTTGTTGAATTCAGTTTACATGTGGAAACTGGAGCTGGGCGGGCACTTCAATATCATCTTGGATTTCCATCCTGTCAATTGGAACGTATTTTGGTTAAGGCTGAAGATGAATTTCTTCAAACTCTAACCAGAACCCTTCAGCAAACAACAGTCATTGTAGATAATGGGTGGACTGTAGACCTTGCAGATTCCAAGATAGTGATTCAGAACGAATCCTCAGATTTCTCAGTTAGCAATAGATCTACATTTGTAACCAGTCCTTCAGAAATGAACGAATCATCAAAACGTGCTGAAAAGGTGTTTTTGAAAGTCCTCGAAATGTCAAAATGAGTGTCATTTATCATTCATAGATTCGATATCCATAAGTGGTCTTATAACACAACGAATTTAGATTAAGACAAGATAGGTATAGGAATGAGATTACAAGTGGAGAGTATGTTCTAGTTGAAGGTCAAATTGAAGATTGAAACTCAATGGCTTGATCTAGAGCGTAAACAAATGTCAAAGATGCTACGTGATTATGAGCAATGGGAACGAGAGACTCTCAAGAAGGCACAAGAAGCAGTTGACTTACGTAGTCTGCGAGAGGTCTTCTACGAGCTAGGTGACAGGTGGGAATTTGATCAGGCTACTGGTGCTTGGCTTTCAGAAGGTAAACCACTTGATGCTGTTGGATTAATACTTAAGATGCCTGGATTTGAACCTACAAAGGAACGATATGTACTCTATGCAGTAATGGCGTATTCAAAGGGATTCACCCAACAGTTTGATCATCTCGGAGATAAAGAAAGAATTATTGTAGAACATGACACAAAAACTGGTCACCTATCTGCTTGGTCAACGACCGGACATGGCGCAATGGACTTATTTCCCTTAAACCTCACATCTTTCAAATCGTTAGAAAATGCACTTCAAAGTTGCTTTCTTGTTGCTCAGCCCGGTGACCATGCATTACGGATAGAATGCCCCAAGTCTTCAAGTATATTGGATGCAATCTCGAAACGCCTATGGGATATCGCTGGTGGCATATCTACTTTTGATATACAACCAATTGATGTACTGACCTCCAATGATATCGAACACTCTCTTGATTTCAAATTTCATCGTTATGCACAATCTATTGTTGAGTTGGATAAAATCTGGAAAGAACTTAGTAGGGGTGCAGTCGAGAAAGCGAAAGAGAAGGTTCTTGATAAGATACCTGACCATATAGAGGATAGAGATAGAACTACACTTCGGAAAATTGAAGGTCTTCTCCACACACTCTGGTTCAAGCCTCCTATAGAGCAGTTTCCTGCGATTGACAAGATGCATAAAGAATTAGCACATGAGCCAACACCCACCGAAGTACAAACGACACTTGTTCCCTACATTGGTGAGCTCGCATACGCACTCACGGATATCACAGAGAAGGCAAAATATCTGAAATGGAAATCGGTAATTGAAAAGAAAGACTTCAGTACTAGTGATATATTCAGAGGCTTAGACCTCTCACAATTGGCAAAGGAAGCATTTGTT
>JBHLRT010000232.1:1718-4431 GCA_048882305.1 Candidatus Thorarchaeota archaeon | reverse complement strand
CTGCGAAGAATACAAGGATTAGAGCCGAGCTAAAGCCAAACACTTCTTCTCCGAAGATGGAAGCATAATAGATTACCGTCGTTATTGCATCACTAAATAGGAAGTATGCAAGCAGGAACAATGGGAGACCCTTGTAATTCCTTATTGTCCGTACTGTTTGAACAACGCTTCTGTATCCTAACCTGATGAGTGATTTACTTGCGCCTTCAGGGATTGGCCTTGGAGGTCTGTTCTTTAACCATTTGATACTCGGTATAGCAAAGACTAGAAAGAATACTGCACTCAAGAAGAATGCGTAGGTCCAAGGTTGATTAGCTAGAATAACTATGAGAGCAATGATAACAGTAGCCATTGCTCCAACATATCCAGCGGCATACCCATATCCTCCGATTCGACCAATATTGTCCTCAGTACTGATCTCAGGAAGCCATGCGTTATAGAAAGGTAAAGCACCTTGAAAACCAACATTAGCAATGATGAATATTATCCACGCCCAAACCCACAGGTCTAAACCAAGAAACGGTGCGAATTCAAAACCAGGTAATGGTAATGCTGGTCTTGGATCTGGAATAGCTTCAATCTGTGAATATGTCAAACCGGGAAGGAAAACCATGAATGAAGTAAGAGCAATACAGACAGAGGTGTAGAATGTTAGAAACTTTTTCTTAGTACCTCCGAAATCAGCAATAGCACCCAAAACAGGAGCTGTAATTGCGATAATCACCATGGTTATACTTCCGGCATATCCCCACATTGCATCCCCCAGTGTTTTATTCCAAACTAGCACCCGAAAATAGAGGGGAAATAGAGCGGTTACAATCAGAACTGTGAAGCTGGTATTTGCTAAATCAAACAGATACCAACCAAAGCGTTCTTTCCTATCAGTTGGGATTTCTCCTTCTCCCATTTGTTTCTACTCCTGAATCGTCTTGATAGACCAGAAACCTTGACCATTGCCTGTATTTAACAGTGAGGGATTTGAGACTTACATCGCTGATAGGCAAAGAATAAGTAAAAGGAAGCTGGGAGTGTGTAACAAGACTAAGCCAATCAATGTGATGAGCTATGAACAAAGAAGAACTAATGGAATTTTGTACGAATTGGCTGGCTGCTTGGACTGGGAACAATCCGGACATACTCCTTGAATATTATCATGAAGATGCCCTGTACATTGATCCCGCAAACAAAGATGGACTCAGAGGACATGGTGAGATTGGCATGTATTTCGAGAAGTTGCTTGATGTCTATCACGATTGGACTTGGAGACCAATTGAAGTATTCCCAATAGATACAGGTGTTATTGTGAAATGGGAATGCACTATTCCAGTTGGTCCTGAAACTCTACATGAGGTTGGACTAGACATTGTTGAACTTGATGGCAATAAAATCACTCGGAATGAAGTATACTTCGACCGGACTAGGTTGGTGGCTGCTGTAGAGCGAAAACGCAGAGACCGACGTCTTGTAAATCTCTAGGTTAGACCTCTAACCCAGTTTGCTACTAATTCGTTTAAGACACCAAATTTCTCAAACATAACAAGATGACCCGCTTCCTCAATCACACTCATCTTGGAATCTTTGATTTTATCTTTGAGGTAAGTTGAGTATTTGACAGGGGTCATGACATCCGCATCCCCAACAACAATTAGCGCAGGTGTCTTGATTTGGTCAACTTTGTCCATAATATCAAATTTATCACATAACTCGAAGTCTCGCTTAATTATTTGCGGACGACACCTACGTACCTCCTGTTTTGATGTCTCAATCATTTCTTCAGACGTGTCTTCATGGAACATGAAATTGCCGATAGCTTCTACATATCCTTCGAAGTCATTATCTAGAAGATTGAACACTATAGGCGTCACTCTCAATTTCGCACCGGTACCAACCAATATGATTCCTCTAAGATATTCTGGGTGGTAAAGAGCATAAAGTTGTGTAAGTGCGCCGCCCATGCTATGACCTGCGAGGACGGGTCTATCAAATTTAGAAACGACTTCGTGAATGTCATGCAAGTATGAGTGAAGAACATCTTCTTCACCTCTGTCAGGTGTTTGACCATGACCATTCAATTCAATTGCGATTATATGGAAGTCAGATGAAAGACCCCTCATCTGCATGAACCAAGTAGCCGAAGATCCTCCCGCACCATGAACAAAGATAATTGTTTTACTGGCTGAATCACCAGCTTCTTCGTAGTTAACAGACATAGCAATTCTCTCAGATTCTCTATTCAGAATAAGCATTCAAAAATCTAGCCTTGCGCTCCAAAATAGTGATACAGGACGAATAAGCTACCTTTAAATCAACAAGATTGGCGGAAGACCTCGTATGACCATCCTAAACAGAAATCCCCTACTCCTCTGCATTGCTGGCGGAACCCTCATGATCCTATCCGGTCTGAGCGGAGCAATAGGAGTTATTGGTGAATTATCAGAAGCGTTACCCTACTTTTTTGGCCTCACTTTCTTTGAGTCTTTTGAAAACTTCATGGAGGGTTTGGCAATGTGGGCAGGTTTAGGAGGATTTGTGGTAATATTGGGAGGCTTGGTTCTTACAACTGAGAAAGTTCGTTTTGGTCGAATAATGATTCTTGCAGGGATTGTAGTAGGTGTCGTTGGACTTCTTATGACTCTAGTTCAAATGGCCTCAACTGGTGTGTTTGTAATGGGCTTGGTTGAACAGCTTCATCAATCTCTAGGTTGGATTGGTG
>JBHLRT010000232.1:0-1708 GCA_048882305.1 Candidatus Thorarchaeota archaeon | reverse complement strand
CATTGCTAGAATAGTTGCTGAACAGAAACCAATGGTTGATAGATAGGATCATACATCAAAAATTGATACTGATGTTTCAAGATTCTTTGCAGCCTGAATACATTCTCGAAGAATTCCATCTTTATCAACGTCCATTCCAGTAAAAACTGAAACAAACCAGACGCCCTTTCCCGTACCACAGATTAGACTTACAGCTCCTTCTGGGTTGATTGCTACAAATCCATGTTCAGTAGCTAAGGCGCTGAGGAAAGTAATATTCTTGAGAGTGAAATTCCGAAGGTGTCCATTCCAAGCTTGAATAATTGTGCCTATTTCCTCTGCGATGTTCATGTTATCACTGGCATAAGCAACCTTGCCTTCATATGTGAAAACGCAATAACCAGTGATTTCCGTATAATTACTCATCGCAATGTCGATCGTTCTTTTTACCCGCATTACCATGGTCTGTTCGATACAATCTCCAGTTGAATACAAAAATAGATTTCCTGATTGTAGTTGTTTTATGCATAGGATTATGAGTTTTCAAGAGTAATTATTGACGATTGTAGATGGCTAGAAAGCGTAGAAAGAAGAAAGAGAAAGTCTCACCCCTTGGTACCACCATTCCTGCTAGATACAGATCTCATCCAATGATGCTTACACGATGGATGACTGATATCGATAATTATGCGAGAAAACAGAAACACAAGAAAACACCTAGAGCACTTAGACATCCACCAGACTAAACTGTGTTTGTCGCAATCATCATCGCCTTAGTGAGAAGGATCGTTCGATGGTGTAACTCATCATTGCTAACACTCGCTGTGAACTTAGAACCTTTCAGAGCAAATCCATGACGAAGAGCTACGTTTCTTAGATTTCCATTCTGAAGTTCAGATGAAACAAGTCGATAGGAGAACCACTCGTCTGTACCTTTCTCTTGAACAAAGCAACTCACACTGAACGAGAGTCCATTATCGAGAGTGATTTTGAAACGCTTGCCGATGGCTTGTTTGATAATTGCACTTGGACCAAGAATACCTCTTAGAATCGAGGTCGTGAATAATGAGGCGGGTCCAGGAAGGAATGCCCACGACCAGAAGCGATAGGCAAACACCATGAGGGCTACTGCAATGAGCATACCTAGGTTGTTGAAATGAGCAATTATGGGAATACCTTGGGATATTCCTCCACCTGGAACTTGACCACCATCAAGACCCGCGATTCCTGTGGTGTAATAGACAAAGAAAGTAATGGAGAAGACTATGATGATAGCTGAAAGGGCAATCCTTATTCTATCTTTGTAGAGTGCCTTTGCTTCAAGTAGGAGTTCATTCTCCATTCACTCTTCCTCCAGCGCTTTCAGGTACATTTTTCGTGAGTATTCTCCATGAACCTTGCAGAGATTAACGAGAATATTGAGCAACGGATGCTCATTATTTATTCGGATTGCGTAAAGCTTGGGCGTAAGCTGGTCAATCTGAATCATCTCGTTCTCTTTCAGGTGAGATATCACTCCTCTGTACAGACTTCTTGATTTTCCACTATAGCCGATCAATCGGCTTAGCTGAACGCCACTAACGCTTCTAGGGTATATATGAGCCAGCGCTAGAAGTATTGATCTTCTAGTGTCATTTAATGATGCCATGAGCTGGATCAATTCATACACTGTTGCGTCACTGGTGTCACTCTCCACTTTCCGCCAACCTACTATTACAATTGTTGTGTT
>JBHLRT010000231.1:0-4454 GCA_048882305.1 Candidatus Thorarchaeota archaeon | reverse complement strand
CGACCGGTTGTGGGCGACACCTTTGGGGCTTCGCGCAGAGGTGGCAGCGTCATGACTCACATCAGGATTGGAAATCAGGATTGGGGACCATTAATACCACGAGGAGAGGCGGATGTCCTATTGGGTTTTGAGCCGGTTGAGACCCTTCGGGCTGCTGTGAGGTATGCAAGTAAAAAAACAGTTGCAGTTGTTAGTAAGAAGCCGATTCTCCCTTCGAACGTGACTTCTGGAGACCTTCGCTACCCCAAAATCGAAGATATAGTTGAAGAACTCAAAGCCATCTGCGGCAAAGTGTATTTGCTTGATGCTGAGCCGGTACTAGAAGAGCTGGGTTCAACTCGAGCTCTGAATTCGTTCATGCTTGGTGCTCTAAGTACAATCCAGAGTAGTCCATTGGATGCTGAAAATCTTGAGAAGGCTCTCTCAGGCATTCTCAAGTCTGAAAAAGACAATTCTGCATTCCATGAAGGTCGAAAGGCTATGAAATGACCCAGTCATTTAAGTAATGGTTTTGATTCGGTTTTTATCACGTGGAAACGGGAGTGGTTAAACAATATGAGGATGCACAAGAAGAAACACGCCACTGAAGAAGTCTCAATCGATGAATTGCTTGATGATCTCACAAACCAGGAACCTGAGATCGAATCCAGACCCGCTCAGGATCCTTGGAGTGAGGAGTATCTTACAAACCTACACAAGAAAGAGGCCAGGAAAACCCTGGACAAATACAGACGGGATGAACCGATTGCTGTGAAGAAAGTAAGCCAAAGAAAAGACCCCCCTATTGTCTCAGAGAAGGTCTCTCAGGTACGGAAGTGTCAGAACTGCTATTATTGTACAGGATCTCGTAAAGTTGGTGGCTCATGGTGGTGCCATTGCACAAATCCTGGACGCTCTGCGGAATGCGAAAAGCAGACTGAATCGTGGGTGAAGAGTAAGTTGAACCTTTCTTGCTGGCGACTACCAGACTAGTTCTTCTATACTTTCTTGCCTTCCTGGAGCTTGCGTGCCTCTCGCCACATGACCTCAGCCAGAACAGTGAACATGTCAGCGACACCATCACCAGTCTTTGCAGATGACTCCATATACAGGAACCCGTTGTCTTCAGCCCAGCGCTTCGCCTCATCAGATGGTACCGCGCGGTCTGGGAGGTCTGTCTTGTTACCCACACAGATCATGGGCACTCGCGTCCCAATCGACTCATCAGCCTCTTGAACCCATTTGGCAAGTTCTGTGAACGACCTGCGTCTTGTGACGTCGAACACCAGGATGATTCCTGCCGCTCCAGAGTAGTACATCTTACGTACTGCCTTGAATCGCGCTTGCCCGGCTACGTCCCACGCCTGGAGCTTTATGCCGGTAGCGTACTCTTTCTCGGGCGGAGAGATGTGTGCGAGCTTGACTGCGAACTGAGATCCGATTGTCGTTTTGTAGTCTCGTTCGAAGACCCCTGTGACGTAGCGGTTGACTAGAGTTGTCTTTCCGACGGCACCCTCCCCAATGACCATTGTCTTGAACAGGAACTGGTAAGAGTCTGGAGCGGTTCCAGGTTGAGGTGCTTTTGGTCTTCGGCTCTTGATCTCTGAAACAAACTGACTCTCAACATCAGAAACAGTAGCGGTTACAACAACCTCTTCAGGAGTAGGTTCAGCTGCAAGGGCTTCAATGTCATCAATTGCGGTCATGGCCTCGCTGGTCTCCTCTGCTCCGAAGAGCTGGTCAAGAAGCGCTTCAGCAGCTTTCAGTGACTCTGCGCCATCATCCGACATTGTAGTCTGCAAAATCTCAGCAGCCTTATCCCGGTCTGCAGAGGTGGCGAAACCCGTACCAACAACTGGACCAAATGGAGACTCCTCTTCAGCAACTGAAGGCTCGTGAGTTTCCATTGGTTCGATGGGAACAGGAGCCACTGCAGCTGGAGCAGCAACAGCTGCACCTTTCTCAACCAGGACAGCGGTCTCTGGCGTTGTAACTTGCCGAACCTGACCAGCAGAATCTGTCCACATCAAAACGATAGGCCGAACGATGACTGTGCCCTCTTCCTTGGGAACCAAGTGAACATCTATGGACCGGAATTCGCCCGGAAGCAGGTCAAAGCGTAACTGCTGTGGGTCAACATCCATGTGGTCTTTGGGGAACCAGTAGATCTTGCCGGAGATTCCAGTGATAGGTTCATCACTGACATTGTAGACAGTGATCTTTCCGCTTAGGTCTGAACCGGTCTTAGCGCTTGGATTGACCTCGAATTTAGGAATAATCTTGTAGAGTCCTTCGATGACCATGAGTGGACCATCGGAAACACCTACCTGAACCTCTTTCCGGCCATCGCCGCCTGCATCGCCAACATTGATTGCGAGAATCTTACTCCCAACGTCAACGGAAGCCAATAGATTGAGGTCAGCCATGTGTAGGCTGTAATAGTTAATCTTGAAATCAGAAGTGGCAATAACAACTTCGTCCTGGTGGTCTGCGTTCAGCTCCTCTATCCTGATAGAGAGCGCTTTAACATCCTCGAGTGTTGAGAAGAGGTCTAATTTACTCTCTTCATTACGATAGATACGAACAGAACCATCATGAGTGACAACACCAAGCTCCATCTTTCTATCTCCCAGAACATCACCAGCTGCCACTGAGATCACAGGGCTTGGAAGTTGAATGACCTCTATCTGGTCTACAGAGTGGTCGCGTACTTTGAATATCCTGAGTGTACGATCTCTGTTACCTGTAACAATCTCTTCAATCTCATCACCGATCACATCACAGGTTCCAATAGCAATTGGCATGTCTTCGAGCTGATGATTCACAAACTGCGTCAGGTTGTTCGCAGTATCCATCTGAAGAATTCTAAGAGTGGAGTCACTACCGCCAACAAGAATCTCATTCTTTTCATCACCAGTCACATCAGTGACATAGACTGTGGTAACAAAACGGCCTACGGGAAACTCAGCAAGGATTTCAAGATTACCACTAGGGGCAAATCGGAACACTTGGACTGTGCCTGCTACACCGGGAGTTTCACCAATGCCTACAGCACGACCAATAACAAGTTCCATCTGTCCATCGTTATTTGCATCTGCAATCTTAATGGAAAGGATGCTTCCTCCGACATCGTGCTGTGCGAGAAACGCAATCTCACTCTTGTTTGCATCATAGAGACGAAGGACACCGTCTCGACCACCTGTGCAGAGTTCAGCTGTGCCATTACCAGTAACATCACCTACAGCAATAGCACTAGTACTCTCATCATCCTCAATTTTGAACAGAACTTTTGGTGTACCCAAGTCTGCAACCTTCCTGTTGGTACGGCGGCTATGGTACTATCTGTATTTACCTGTGCCTCGTACAGATATTGACTGAGTCGGGGGCCTTTTTTTACTTTGCTGGGTTGACCTCAACCTTCTCTCTGGTGCGTCAAAAGCACAGCATTTAACAGAATGTGCTATTCCAGATATCTCGGTAGCCACAATGCCCAAGCTCTCGGTAAGAAATCTGTCAAAGTCATATCCAAATGGAGATTCAGAAGACGTAGAGGTTTTTCACGACATTTCATTTGATGTTCATGATGGTGAGCTGTTGGCTATCCTTGGTCCTAGTGGATGTGGAAAAACAACCTTGCTGAAGATAATTGCAGGCTTGTTAGAACCGGATGACGGACAGATATTCATTGACGATAAGGAAGTCCATACTGGTCATAATCGAGTGGGATATATCTTTCAGCAAGAGTCATTGTTCCCATGGAGAACTGTTCGAGAGAACATCCAATTTGGTCTTGAAGTGGCACACGTAAATAAGACCGAGATGGATTTGAGAGTTAATGAGATAATCAAGATTGTTGGAATGGAGGGTTTGGGAGACAATTATCCACATGAGATTTCGGGAGGGCAGGCAAGAAAGACTGAGATGGCTAGAAGTCTGGTTGTAAGTCCTGACATCTTGGTTTCTGACGAGGCACTGTCTAATTTGGACGCTCAGACTCGAAACTACCTTCAGGAAGAGATCCTTCGAATCCAAGAAACGACTGGATCAACCATCGTTCTTGTTTCTCACAATGTGGACGAAGCAGTCTTCATGGCAGACCGGATCATAGTCCTGAGTAATATTCCTGCTAGAATCATCGCGGAGTATACAGTAGATATTCCGAAACCAAGGCACCGGGCGTCTGCAGAATGTCTCGCTTATAGGAGTGAGATTCTCAATGTCCTCAAAGTTGAGCAAGAGAAGGCCATGGCTCGTGTTAGACAGAAACAGTCTGCCGCCACTTGAGAAGTTTCTTCTCAATAAACATAAAGAAAAATGAGATTAGAAATCCAATCAGTCCTATGAGAAGCATACTGACTATCACTGCTCCTGTTCTACCCACCTGTTGCATTATGAGAACAAGATAGCCAAGACCCAATCCGCCTCCAATCATTTCAGCAGCAACAAGACACATCCAACCAATACCAAAACCAATC
>JBHLRT010000230.1:313-4459 GCA_048882305.1 Candidatus Thorarchaeota archaeon | reverse complement strand
GCTGTCGTGTCTAGCAACATTGACTTTGTCATCAAGTACCTTCAATGTGCCATCCGCCGCTGAGAAGTTGCCATCTATCATGACCTGTGAAGATGTATTTTCGTAGCCGTACAGTGTCCAACCAGGTAGGTTCGGATCACTGAAGTTGTCCTGCCAGACAATCGCCGCAGATGCAGTGGTTGTGTATACTGAAATGCAAAGCGTAAACATTGAAAATACTGCAAACAGTTGTATCCATCTAGTTTTCATAATACGCATCTCCCATCCTTTGTCCACACAACAAAGAATTCAGCATCATCTCCTATCTATAACCATTATCTGTGTTCCTTATGTTAGCATATGCACTAATTTGTACAAAAATTCATCTTCAAAAATATGAGAATATCTTCTTTAACATATAACAAAAGCACGACTTCTTTGGCACGATCAGAGCGAACTCATGCTTTCAAAATAGACTTCGGAACTTTAAATGTAAAATTATGAGAGGCAGGAAGGGTTCTGAGAAACCCTCTCCCTCTCATTTCTTTGGAATATCACTTTCGCCTAAGGCAAACAATGGCAATGATGACTAAAACTGCGACTCCCACACCTACTATCATTAAGAGAATTCGTGCATCAGGTGGAGGAGCAGTTGTTGTTGGTGTTGTTGTTGGCCAAATTTCATCATAAACTACGATATTGTCAATGGCAGCACCAGTAACATTCCAACAAAAGAATTCCAAATAATCTGAACCCGTGACATCGTTGTTGACGACATCCATTCTAAGAGTTCCATTGATGTATACCTTATAATGACCGACGTTCGATCTGGTTACAATGACATTCCACCATCCTTCAATTCCCGCTGGAACAAAATGATCAAGTAGAATACCTTGATTGTTGCCTCTTAGCTCCCAGAGATCAAACCGATTCTGATCATACCATGCCTCGAAAGAAACTGTTAGAGAGCTATAGTGCGGAAACGGTCTGGTGCCGTTTGACGTGAACATAACATCGATAGATCCAACATTATTATCATCATCAGGTACAAACAAGTCGAAGCTCCAGGTTCCAACAGTCATAGTACTGGTATACCTCGCAATGTTGACATCATCATCAAGTGAGGTCAGCATTCCACTCGCAGCTGAAAAGTTTCCTGCTATTGGTTCTAGAGTAGTGCTATTGTAACCAAGAATAGTCCAGCCATCATAATTACCATCATCGAAGTTGTCACTCCAGACCACGGTTGCTTCTGCTGTTCCTGTAAAGACTGATAGAAATAATACTAACATCGTGAGACATGAGAGTCCCATCATCCACTGAGTTTTCATAATATGCTTCTCCCATCCTTTGCCACGCGAACAAAGAACTAATCTTCTTGGATTAATCCACTTGGATAAGATTCTTTCTTGTTGTGGGATTATGTTGAAAATAAATCCACTCTAAAACCCTCTATTTTGTAACCCCTCAAACTATACTCAGAATCATTTCTGAGCCTATTTTCATATATGCCATGTGCATGGTTTTATTTCAATTCGAAATCCAATTATCCTAAAGCTACCCATGACTGCCAAAAAAAGGTGAGAGGTTAGGAGGGTCTAGTTCGACCCTCTTCCTCTATTTTCTTTGGAACATCATCTACGTCTAAGACATACAATGGCAATGATGACTAAAACTGCGACTCCCACACCTACTCCAATTAAGAGATATGGAATCTCTGGAGGTGCTGATGTTGTCGGAGTTGTAGATACTGTTGAGATATCAATTGTGTTGTTCACCATGAAGTTGTCGAATGCTGCGCCTGTCGCATTAACGCCATAGCATTCAAGGTATGTTGAATGAATCACATCGTTTGTGATTGTATTATATTCAAAAGTACCATTGAAGAATATGTTGATCACTCCGCCACTAGTTCTCGTGATATCAATATGATGCCATCCTAGTATGCTCCCCGTTGGAGTGTAGCAAGTATCACCAATCCATTCGTCCGCTCCCCTTTGCCACCAAATATTGAAGCGATCTATTCCCACCGTCGTAGCCTCAACAGCTATCCATCTTGAATCAAATACTATCGGGCGAGTACCATTTGACATGAACGAAACACCCACATATCCGTTCGGAGTGTCTGGCACGAAAAGATCGAAGCTCCATGTCCCAACTTCCACTGTGCTGTCATGACGAGCATAATTGACATCATTATCTAAAACTGTGAGGGCTCCTCCCTCAACTGAGAAATTACCTGCTACTGTGGGTCCAGTGTTCCAGTCCAGGAAAGCAAATGTTGTCCATCCATCATAATTGCCATCATTGAAGTTGTCCTGCCATACCATATCTGCACTGACATTGACGGGATAGACTGAGATGCAAAGAACAAGTATTGCGAATCCTGCAAAGAGATACATCCATTTTGTCTTCATTTTACATATCTCCCGTCCTTTGCCCACGCGACAAAGAACTGAACAAATTATATGCATAAGCTAGATTATCATTATTTCTTTAGCTAGCTTATGCACAGAAATTCGTGGGAAATCCTTCCAAAAAATACACGAAAAAAGGGTCGATGGATGTAATCATGATATTGGGGGATGTAGAAATCATTGACGGTTTTACACCAATTACCCCTTCTATCCGCTCTTAGGATTAACCAAGTCCCTAATCTCTTCAGCTAATGGTTCAATATCTTCAGGGTCATAGTTCGAAAACACAATAAATGTATATCCAAGTTTGAAGAACTTGATGTATAGAGCTGTTAAACCGGGTGCTCCTCCCGCAAGTACAGCTGCAATCGGATCTTTGTCTGGGTCAGCATTCAGTGGTTTAAACACCATTTTTGATAAATCAGAGTTCAGGAATTTCCCTTCTACTATGGCTCTGTCGAAAAGATGAAAATCCCTAACAGTGGAATATCCACCACCTGCAGAACTTCCACGACTTCCAATCACAAAGGCATTAGTACGTCTATTGGTTGGATGTATTGTTCCATCAGGCATATGTCTTGTATACCCGGTTGCCATCAGAGGAGTAATTGAATCCACTTCATAATGATGCGAATTCGTCATCCCAGCTGGCTTGTAGATATTTTCCATGACATATTCATAGTAGTCCATTCCCGAAACTGCTTCTATTATCAAGCCAAGTACAACATATCCTGCATTACTGTAGTTCCATTTTTCACCAGGTTCTGACAATAGAGGTTCATCAATAAAGAATGGTACAAAGTCTGATAACCTTCTTAATTTACCAAGTGATGCATCGAACTTGTCACCAAAGTAATCGCCCATCCCAGAAGTGAATGATATTAGATGCCTTATCTTTACGTTTCTTGCTATGTCTTCTCTGAATTCTGGTAGGTGTTTTCCAACTAAATCATCTAAGTCGAGTTTCCCCTTCTGGACTAATTGAAGGATAGAAATCTTGGTGATGATCTTATTCAACGAACCGATGTTAAATTTGGTATCAACCGTGTTTGGCACATTGAACCTTTTTTCAGCCATCCCATATGCATTCTCAAAGATCACATTGTCATCTTTGACCACTAGTACAGCACCAGAGAACTTGTCCTGCTTAACATATGTTTCAAGCATTTTTTGGAACTCATCCAAGTTTAGTTCCGTCATCACCTAACCTCCGAGACTGTCGAATCATTTCGATTATGTCGAAATAATTAGATGGCGTCGAATTTATAAGGGTTCTGCTTGTAGCAAATCTCGAACACCATTGGAGTGAATTACAAGATGACACTTGCAGAACTTCTCATGGATCCTGTTCGGGCTAGAATTTACCTAGAAGTCCTATTGAACGATGAGGTCACTGCGCAACAGCTGAAGGAGAAGATTGACATTAGCCGGAGTACAATGTCCCATCATCTTTCACGATTTGTAGAAGATAAAGTGTTCAAGGTCAGAGTAAAAGAAACAGGTAGACCAGTGAAGTTCTATAGTCGTAATCCCGATTTCAAAGAAGAAGTCATTATTGATGGTAAAGACTGTAATGCATTGAATGAGCGAATTGCGTTTCTGGGTATGGCGTCAGCTCATCTAAATGTGATTTCTAATCTACTTCAAGAGCGTGCTGAACGAGTTCATGAGACCAAATCGAAATCAGCTGGAAAATCAAGTGTTGCGTTCACATTCACATTCATGTCTAAAGAAGAATCCAAAATCTGGT
>JBHLRT010000230.1:0-303 GCA_048882305.1 Candidatus Thorarchaeota archaeon | reverse complement strand
CGAAAAGAATTGACAAAGTCCTCTGATTTTCTCGAGTACATCGGCTATGGTGGATTAACTCCAACCAGATGATTTAATCCACAACTCTTTTACTCTCCTTCATCGTTTCAAAAGGGCGTGAATGGAATGTCTGGCTATAGTATCAGTGAGTATCACAATACTGCGAAAATATACCAAAAGCTTGATCATCTCCTGAGTCTTCCAGTATCTAGATTCGGACCCGATGCCATGAGTGAGTATCTCATGCATTTCGATGACAAGTGCTCAAAATCGAAAGAGATGATTACCGAAGCTAGGAAATTC
>JBHLRT010000229.1:0-4485 GCA_048882305.1 Candidatus Thorarchaeota archaeon | reverse complement strand
GAAAAAGCAGCAGACCTCGTGATAAGTGAAGGGTTCAATGATGCTGCATGGCCATGGGACAGACTTGAGCAGGTGGATTCAGTCCTTTTGATCAGTCCTGCGCATGTCTTTTCGTACGACCCAGAGAGATTCAGAAAGGCAGCATTTTTGATGAGACGAGGAAAACTTCCAATACGAGAGGTGACCTTTAGTCGAATTTCAGACCTCTTGAGTCCTCTAAATGGTATAGAGATCAGACCTGAAAGCGACTTGATTTCAGATGATATTGAACAACTTGGAATGTCGTTTCGCACAGGAAAGAATGATTAAGTAAAAATTAAGAAACCAGAATGCAAACCGGGAAAGAAAGATGGAGATAGCAGATTGTCAGAGGACTTGAACTGGGAACTCATTATTATTGGCGGTGGTCCCGCAGGGATGACTGCAGCTATCTATGGAGCGCGTTATGGACTCAAGACTCTGCTATTGGAATCGAAAGTTTTAGGCGGAGCGCAAGCCACAAGTCCCGGAATTGAGAACTACCCAGGTTATACTTTCGTTGTTGGACTTGACCTAGCAAACAAGATGAAAGAGCAGGTCAAGAAATGCGGCGCGTTCATTAGGGAGATCACCGAGGTCAAGAAAATTGACAGAGATGGAGATGCAGGCGATTTTCTTCTTGATACTCGACGAGGTGTCTATCGAGCTAAAGCAATAATCTTCGCGACTGGCGGGGGACATAGACATCTAGATGTTCCAGGAGAGGAGACATTAACAGGTAGAGGAGTTTCATATTGTGCCACATGTGATGGACCACTCTTTAGAGACAAGACCGTAGCAGTTGTAGGCGGAGGAAATACTGCTGTCACCGAGGCATTATATCTTGCAGAAGTTGTTGGAAAGGTCTATCTGATCCACCGAAGAGATGAACTGAGGGCTGAGAAAATTGTCCAAGACTACGTGTTCAACTCTAGTGTAGAGATTCTCTGGAATACAATTGTCAAGGAGATTCGAGGAGATGACCTTATTCATGACTTACTTCTTGAAAATGTAAATACCGGAGAGCAACATACGCTCGAGGTTGATGGGACTTTCATCGCGTTGGGATCTAATCCAGAGAGTTCTCTTGCCAAAAGCATCGGGGTTGAAACCAATGAACGTGGAGAGGTTCTTGTTGATGCAAAACAAGCAACCAATATTCGTGGTGTATTTGCTGCAGGGGATGTTGTTGAATCCATGAAACAGATTGCAGTAGCTGTTGGTCACGGAGCAATAGCCGCTGATTCTGCATATTCTTACATAAGACAGATACAAAGAGGACCCTTAGGATACGCATAATGTCCTGTAATTCTAGTACATCCATTGTTATGGGGAAACGTTAATAACCGCACCTCTGTCCGATGCTCAAAGCGCTGAGGCTAATCTCAGTGATATCCAGATTGACCGTGATGACATTATGAAAAAGGTCAAAGTCGTTGCCCTTACTCTAGCGTTAACTTTCGTACTACTGGCATTTACTGCACAGCCAGTTGCCGCAGCAAATCGGTATGATTCATTGAGAACATACATGAATAGCCGTTACGATGCTGTCAGAGGAGGCTATACTATACCCGGAGAAGGTGTTACGCGCATAAATCCAACCTATGGTGCAATTACTATCATGAATCAAGTTGGTACTCTTTCTAATCGACCTCCGCCAATTCCGATTACAGACGTTCTAGACTTTATAGTAACTCATCAGTGGTCAACCGGTCATGAGGATGAAGAACCCAGGTTCGGAGGTCTAAGCGATTATCTCCTGGGACCTGTTACAAACGAAATCAATTACCATGGCCTTGTAATGTGGCAGATATTGAAATCACAGACTGATGTACCAGGCATAGGCGACTACGACATTAATGCCACAGCAAGTCTGTTCTGGATTAACAAGACACAGACAGCTGATGGAGGCTTTGGTGTGAGCCGCGAAGCCTTGGACGAAGGTGACAGTCCAAACTTGTTATCTACCGCATTTGCATTAGCATCAATTCGAATACTCGATACAATGTATTCAGAGGAAAACGCATGGGATTGGCTTTTGAATGAGACTGCAACTGTTGAATGGATTGAGAGCTGCTTCAATGGTGATGGATACAAACTGACCCCAGATTCGTACTTGCCAAGTGTTACAGCTACAGCAGCCGCAGTGATGGCATATCAAGCTCTAGATCCCCTTGGGGTAATTCCTCATTCAGCGAGTATCCAAGCTTGGCTATTAAATCGTCAAGTTATGGACTATGAGGATTCCGAATTCATTGGTGGATTTGAGGAAGGCAATGGAAGTCTTGTTCCGAGCTTGATAAGCACTTACTATGCTTTGACTGCCATGAATACCCTTGCTACAGTTTCAACTGTAAATGTCACAGCAGCTCAAACATTTATCCTAAATTGCCAAGCTGAAGATGGAAGTTTTGCCAATGCGCCAGGTTTTGAAACTGGAAGTCTTGTTTATGCAGGATATGTTTGTGAGGTATTCGGAATTGCTGAGTTCGGTGGTGCTCATGATATTCTCACATCATCATTCTTTCCATATTCACCCGGGGCGTCTGGTTTCGAGTGGCGAATTTATGTTATTGTAGGTATTATTGTTCTAGCTGCGGTTTTGGCGTATCTAGGTGTTAGAGCAGATTGATAATACAATAGCTTTATCTCATCTGCAAAATAACCAGCCTGTGAGGGTAGGACTAATTCGACCCTCAGGTGTATCAAATGGAGCAGCCAGATATAGATGATGAGTCAATACCGAGATACAAAAGAGGGTATGAGTGGTTCTCACACTTGGCAAACTCGGACCTTTCTAGAAGGCCATGGAAACGTCTAGGTATATTCTCATTCTATGATGCACCATTTGCTGAAAGCGACCTTTTGTACCTTTCACCTAAACAAGTAATGTTGACAATGGCAAGGATGGCAAAATCCAAAGAGTCAGGACTTGTTCTTGTAGTAGACGCGTTGGAAAAGGGAGAAATGGGTCTGAGCACAAAAGCTGGTTTTGACCAATTCATGGAGATATTCGATGGTCTATTTCCGAATTCTTCCAAGTTCTACTTCGGAGCTAAAAACTCTGAAAGAAAGTGGCTTCACGAGTATGCAACTTTGCGGATTCCTCTTAAGTGGCTCGTCAAGAGACCCAATGTATTTGGAGAGGTGCTTTCAGATGCGTCTCCAGTTGGTGAAAAAGTAGGTCCTGGAGATGCTTCGTTTGAAGATTTTGCAGGAATGATTGAAGTCCTTGTAGAAAAACTTGGACCACCTTCTCTAACTGAAGAGGTCATGGGCAAAATACGTCAAACTGAAGCTAGTGAATATGCGGGGGAAGCTGTCGGCATGATGACTGTCTTTGTCAGTCCTGCCACAGCAGTTACTAGAGGTGTTCGTTATCTTGGCAAATTCATGAACTTGATAAAAGATCGAAGGAAACAGGAAGTAAAGGAAGTATATTCTGAGTGGACTGAGAGGGTAAATAGAGGATATTCTGAAGAGAACCTAAGACGATTTTTTGATGACTCGCCTGATTTCAATTCAGGACTCGTTGAGGCAGTTGCATCTTTCAAACCGGTTCTGATCATACTTGAAACTCGAGGAACCCTCTATGATTTGTTTCTTCCTTTGGTTCTACAGCATCTTGTTGAAGAAATAGGATACATTCCAGCTCATCGCAGGCCAAAGAAACAAAATGAAGAAGGCAAATCTGATGAGAATGTGCAGGAATGGGAGAGTGAGGCTCTATCTTATGAATCATTAGAGGAGATTGAGGATGATGATCTCCCCCCAGTTACGGACCAGTTGATTCAGACAGTCATAGAGAAGGAGGAACCTTTAGCTGAGCATTTGCTTGAGATATCAACAGATGAATTCGAAGGCAAGCCGGAAACAATCCTCGTTCTTGATGCAGCAACCCATCTGTCTAAGTTTAATAACTCATTCAAATTTGCATTAAACCTTCCCGAAAAGTATCCGAATATGTCAGTTGCAGCATCATTCTTTACTGACCGAGAGAAAATCAGTCAATCACTTCAAGATGGTGTCCTGGAATACATGAAAGAATTTGCACTCATCTTTGATTTGCATCCCGCGCTCTTTGATATGGCAACATCAAGGATTCCTGTTTCAAAAAAGGCTTGGTTAAATGGACAACTTCAGGAGATGGAAAAAATCCGATCTGCTGGCCAAGTGGCATTTCTTGAATATACAAGCATGGAAAAGCCAAATTGGAAACTGAGGGTGGTTGAAAAGCCCGAATCAGAAGCTCTGGCTAAAATTCGAGGCTGGTTCCGTAGGGGAAATTAGTAGCACAACAGATATAATAATGACGAGATATCATGGCAAGTGACTCTTCGGAGGCAAAAAAGATTGACTAAGGGCGACATGACGCAAGCGAGAGTACTAAAAATCGTGAAGGGTGATGCAGTCACTCTACCAGGAGATTTTGTTGATAGCATCGGCCATGAGTATGGTCTAGTGATT
>JBHLRT010000228.1:0-4502 GCA_048882305.1 Candidatus Thorarchaeota archaeon | reverse complement strand
ATTCGCAGGAAACACCTTGGTGAAGCTATGGACCTAAATGTCCTTGCGGATCCGGCTGCAATGGTTCGGATGCAGAACACGTGCAGGACCGTGTTTATTGAGGAAGATATCATTAACTACATACGTGATATCGTAGTCCGCACTCGGAATGATACGCAAATCCTGCTTGGAGGATCACCAAGAGCATCTTTAGTGCTTATGAATTCCTCAAAAGCACGTGCTGCAATGCTCGGTAGAGATTATGTCATTCCTGAGGATGTTCGTAGACTCTCGATACAAGCACTGAATCATAGACTCATCCTCAAACCCGAAGCTGAGCTTGAAGGATTGACAGTGAGTCGAGTTGTTTCTAAGATTCTAGGTGAAGTTGACTGTCCAAAGTAATGCAACAAATCAGATGAGGAATACGAATTGATAACGCAAAGAGGTTTCATGGTAGTATTTTCAGGAGTCCTACTGCTCACTAGTGGATTCTCCTTCATTAACTTCTACCTCGTCCTCTTAGGTGTCTATTGTGTGATTGGTCTAGTTGTCACATTGCCTCTCTTTGCGTTAACTGCTAATCTAGCAGGGATTGAAGTCGATCGCCAGATTGACAAAGTGAAAGTCTTCTCAGGTGATTTCCTTCGTGTACGAGTCACAATTCGAAATACTTCTCGACGTCACTTTGACTTCATTGAGGTTCATGATCAATATCCAGAAACATGGATTCTTGCAATTGGTGAAAACTTCATGGCTTCTCGGATTGAACCAGGAAGCAGCATGACGTTCTCCTATATTCTTCAAGCAAGAATGCGTGGTCGATATTATTTAGGTCCTACTGAGGTTATCATGCGTGACAGACTCGGTCTTCACTATTACAAAAGAATCCTAAAAGAACAGACGGAAGTTCTTGTTTATCCGACATGGAAAGATGTTCGCCGGTTAGAGTCTTTTGCCAAACAACGACAACTTGGACTGATGTTTGGTGCTCATCGGACCAAGACTGTTGGGATGGGCACCGATTTTGCAGGTTTCAGAGAGTATGTTCCAGGAGATGAGTTCCGCCTTATTGATTGGAAATCAAGCGCGAAACGTGGTGATATGGTCATCAAACAATGGGAGCAAGAGAAGAATGTGCAGATAATCTGCATGGTCGACACTAGTGGAAGTATGGGAAACGGATATCCTGAAAATACCAAGCTTGAGTATGCTATTCGAGCCGCTGTTCTCTTGACTCATATGGGTCTTGAGAGAAAAGACCTAGTTGGTGTATGTGTCTTTAGTGACCTTGTACACGGGTATGTCCCACCAGGTACGCGGCCTAATCACATGTATGATGTTCTTGAAGTTCTTGCTATGGCTGAACCTAAAGGTTGGAGCGATTACGAAACCGCTATCTCACACGTTGTCACTCAGTCCAAAAAACGCTCTCTTATCATTTGGATGACTGACTTGGAGGAAAGCCCTGCTCCACTTATAAACGCAATGAAGACACTTGTAGCCAACGGTCACAAGTCTCTAATAATCAGCCCATTCGGTCCATGGTTTGAGGCTCCTGTTGGGCAGTTTGGACCAGTTGAGAAGGTGCTTTCAGAAGCAGTTTCTGAAGAGCTCTGGGAACGCCGCAACAAGATGGCACGAGCTCTGTCAAGATTTGGAATTAATGTAATCAATGTAGGACCAGAAGATTTTCTGCCAACAATAATGCGTACCTACGAACAAGCAAAACAGAGGGGGGTTGCAATGTTTTGAAAGTTGTCACATGGATTCTTCGGATTGCATCCATTGCCACCTTTTCGTACATGGCATACCTAGTCTACTTCATCCTTGACCCAAACGATATCTGGCACTGGGGAGCTCCGTATGAATTTGTTGTGACTGTATTCCGCCTATTGTCCCTGATAGTATTCTTCATTGCAACTACAATGGTTAGTGGTCTTGCAGCCGTATTTACAGGTGGTATGCCTGAAAATATGATTGTAGGTCTCTACAATACACTTGTTCTCAGGACTTGGTACATGCAACCATATGGTCTAGCTGATCCACTAACGAATGTTCAAGAGGTCTGGGCATCTTTCCAAATGAATCTCGGTAACGTTCTCATAGCACTATGGAACAACACATTCCTATTCCTATACTTCCTTTGCGCAGGAGTAGGTATAGCCCTATTTCTACAGTCACTCGTTAGAATGGACCACAAATTTGTGGGTGGTGCATTTCTATCAATTCAAGCGATAATCATTCTTGCAGCCTATCGAGCGCTTATTGTTCCTGATATCAGTCCTTTCCCTGCTGATTTTATGGCGTTCTTCTTCACCCAAGCTCAGATACTTGCGCTCGTATCATTCGCGTATCTTGAAGTAAGTTATCAAATGATTTACAGTGCATCTGTTGGCAAACCCGTTGAAGAAAGAGAAGAAACCCTCAAGAAGCAACTTTTAGCACTACGTCAAGCAACGCGTAAACAGGATGCCATCGAGCGTGGTGAAAAAGTAAGCACAACGGGTATGAGTCGTTCAACAGGAGCAACTGCATTTTCTTTCCTTAGAGAGGCAATGGAACGAAAGGTGATGGGTGGCCAATCAGCGCTTGAGAGTTTGGACGCTGTTTCTGATGTTCGACGTCTCCAGATCTATGTTGATGAGTTACTTCAGACTGATTCCAGAGCACGAGATGAACTCACAGCAAGGGCAGCAGCTCCTTCTTCTGCTTATGTAATTGGTTCCACTATTACAGGCTCAGCAATACGCTTTCTGACTGTCGTTGCTGTTTCTTTCATGCTTATGAACCCCAATTTTATCCAAATGGTTCTCAATCTTCCTATAGGTATCCAAAACAGTGTTGAACTGCTTCAACCAGAGATTGTTGTTCTGTTTCTTGTGCCAATTGTGGGTCTCTTTCCCTTTACTGCTGCCGTCATTAGCTGGGTATCAAGACGCGAAGTTGAAGAGAAAGAGAAGCTCACAAAGGAAGAGAAGGAAGCTACCAAACTCAGGAAGAGGGACCTTGACGCAAAGAAGCGAGCCGCTGAAAAAGCTCGTAGAGAACGTGCAAAGGCAAGGCGAAAGCGAAAAGGTGATGAGTCTGAGGTTGATGAGTGGGATAGGGCTCTTGGTGATGCATTCAAACGCTAGGGTCTAGTTCATGTGGTGACTCTCCGTGGCTGCCGGAGAAATCTTACATCAATGATTTTCCAGAGTTCATTCAGCTACTTGTAGAACATACTGCCAAGTATAGCTAAATGAAAAGGAATGCACTCAATAAGACCCAAATTACCGTTACGACAGCTTCTCCCGCAACCACTCCACTCAATATTCTACTCGTCTTTGAGTAACCAGCTTCGTAAACTTCCACTTGTTGTGGTAGATGCTCAGTTAGAGGAATTGGTTGTTGTACCTGTTTGGATCTATAACTAATGTATCCTCCAATGAGAATTGTTACTGTAGTGGCTGGTGGAATAAGCACTCCTACTACAAGACTGATTGGACTTGGTCCCCGTTTATTCAACTCTCTACCAGCAAGAAAACCGCCTGCGCCCCAAACCATAAGATACAGAAAAGCCACCACTGGATGTAAATGTCCTAACTCGCTCACTCCCGGTAGCTGAAAATCTCCAATTCCTTGTAGACTGAGGACTAGGAACCCAAACAGCTGTGCGGCAGGACTCGGGAATTCAATAGTTCCAAAACCATAAGTCGTGAAAATCTCGAAAGTGATGAATGAGCCGACTGTAGTACCAAGCATGGTTCCGATAAACACAGCTTTCAAGATATCTCTCCCACGCACTCCAGTCATTTTACCAAGCTTTAGATGAACAAGTAATGCAATTGCCGCATCCTGAATGGCACCAAGCATTCCCATGAATGTGGTAATAGCTGAAAAAGCGACTTTGAAGAACAATATTGCTGGAATTGCGATTATATCAGAAATGTATCCCGCTAACATTCCTGTTTCACTGATCGCTCTAGCAGTGAAATATGCTGAAACAAGAGTCAGTGGAGTACCAAAAACAATCAAGAGCCAGTGAATCTCTAAGACTTCAGTCCCACTCTGCATGAACGGTTTAATAATCCAGAATACTATCACACCAATGATTATGAAAAGACCAAGAGATACTAGTGCAATCCAAGGTGGGACCTGTCCTCTTCTGGAGCGTATATATTCTCTAGGATTCTCAATAATTTCTCGAATCTCTTCCTTGAATGTTTCGATTGAGAAAAGTTCCTCTTTGACCCGTAGTTTAATGGGAAGCTCCTCTGATTTATGAGGGGCATCCAACATTAACATTCCATCATCCGATGGTTTCATCTCCTCCACCACCTCTTCAGGAGTTAGAGTCTTTTCCTCCCTCGTACCAAGAACATCCCCAAGTATTACTGTTACAAAAAGACCAAGAGCTACATACAGAATTTCGGGTCTTTTCAGATGAGCTGAGTAAAGAACTGAACCATTTGCACCTTCAATAAAGATCCAGACTAAAATTGAAAGGATACTACCCATTGCCATAACCGCAGCTCGTT
>JBHLRT010000227.1:0-4505 GCA_048882305.1 Candidatus Thorarchaeota archaeon | reverse complement strand
ATACAAGCAGGCTGGATGAACGAGGGATCTTTCGCATCATTAGTCGACTTTGATTCCTATTGGCATCCGGACGCTATGAGGCAAACTCAGAAATTTTGCACCGATGACATACCTCAATTTCACCATTATCAGGAGATTGGATATTTCCAGAATGTTCCGCCTATATACGCAGAACTTGGCGATCTTGTAGCTCGACAAAGACCTGGTAGAGAAACAGAGGAGGAACGAACTATGGCATGCAATCTTGGATTGGCCATGGATGACATGGCGGTTGCTCCTCTGATCTATAAGCATGCTATTGAGAAAGGGATTGGCACTTGGCTTCCTCTTTAGATTTAGGCTAATGCATCTGACTTGCATAAAATCAAAAGGGAAAACGACCTACTTTTGAAGAAATGATGTGAGATAAAGTCTGTCAAACATAGGAGAAGATCATTTTACAATCCCGACACGAACTGTTGACACGAGTGTCTTCTTTATGCGCTCCCATTGAAAGCTAAATCCCGCTGTCACCAAAAGATTCGAGAGACCGCCAATAGCACTTACCAGAATTGTAGCGAGACTAAAGGCATCAACATCTTTTCGAAATTCTCCAGTTGCTATTCCTTCATTTATCACGTCTTCGAGTAATTTCATAACAGCCATCTGTTGTTGTTTGTGTTGCTTCCTCATTTTTGGAAGTCTTGATGAAGCAACCTGAAACTCCAGATCCATTCTGCACATTTCCTCTGAAACTTCGCACATAGATGCAAAGACCAAATCAGCAGTTCGTTCCAATTTTGCTAGTGCAGTAGGTTCATTATCAATTACGGATTTGAGTTGATTGTAATTGATTGTCGCGAAGTTTTTTTGGAGTTCAAGGAAAAGAGTTTCCTTGCTATCAAAATAGCTATAGATTGCACCTTTGCTGAAACCACTCTTATCGACAATGTCATCCATGGATGTTTCATGGTAGCCTTTCTTTGAGAACAATGATAGGGCTGCTGCCAGGATCTTCTCTTTCATCATCGTCTTGTGTTCATCTGATACTTTGGGAGACATTTCATGCACCTCGTTTACTATTATTCAAAACTGACCAGTCGGTTTAATATAAGTATTTTGTATTTGAGGGGGATTGCCCTTGAGAAATCAAGGGCAATAAACAATCAGTCAGACTCCAGATCAGAGGTAATCTCACCAAGAGTCGCTATGGACTTATTCATTCCTCCAAAGATTCCAATTATCAGTATAAGAACTCCTGCAACTAGATACCATGCTTGGATACCAAAGACTTCACCTATTGCTCCAGCTAATGCCAATCCTACAGGTGTCATAGCAGGACCAAGACTTATGAGGACAGTGAAGACACGACCTTGAAGCTCTGGTGGCACAATTGACTGTACGACGGCCATTATTGAACCACTGGACATCGGAATCATCATTCCCGCAACGAACATTCCGACTATTGCGAGTTGTATTAGATTCGAAGGTGCAAGTCCAACAACAAAGATGCTTACTGAGGCTGTAAGAATTGCTACTAGAGCAGTGAGCATTCTTCTCTTGAATCCACCCCAGACACCTAGTGCTATCCCTCCTAATACCATTCCAACGCCCATCATAGACTCAACCCAAGCTAGCTCGAATGCACCACCTGCAAAGTGTAGCAGAACAAGAAGAGGAGTAAGAGCAAAGGTGGGTATCAGAGCAATGTTGATCAACATTAGAGCAACTGTGATGAACCTACCACCCTCCCAGTTCTTCATGTAAGAGAATCCAGCCATGATATCCTGAACAACTCCAGAAACACCAGAGCTTGGTTTTGAGTCAGAGGTAACAGGTTGAGGAATTCTAATGAACACTAGTGGTATGATAGCCATTGCCGCTGTAACAACATCAATCAAGATTGTGAATTGTATGGGTAAAAGAACCAAGAGCATGGCACCCAGTGCTGGTGCAGCAATTTTAGCCAAGCCTTGTAAAGCCTGATACAGACCATTAACTCTTGAGAGATTCTCTTTTGGCACCATCAAAGATGCAGAGGCTTGCAAAGCAGGCCATTGGAAACTGCCTAGTGTTGACCGTATTGCCATTACAGCGAATACATGAATAAACTCAACCACTCCCATCGACCAAAGAAATGACAATCCAACAATTGTGAGTGCAGAGAGAGCATCTGCTGAAATCATAACTCTTTTTCTGTTCCAGCGGTCGACCAAAGCCCCAGAGAATGGACTGACCAAGACCTGAGGTAGGATTACCATCATCGTAGCTAGGGAGAGAACAACAGCACTTCCCGTTGTATAGGTCAACCACCAAACAAGTGCAAACTGGACCAGAGCACTTCCGACTAATGAGAACGCTTGTCCGCCAAATATCTTCATGTAGTCACGAGTTTGATCTTGCTTCAAATCCGAGGTCTGATGAGACTCATCAGGGCCTAATGTTTCAGAGTATGGTGCGACAACAGCAGCCTCCTGAGTAGCCAGCGAAGCACTGTTGGATTTTGATTCGTTTCGTGAAAGTAGAGCCAATTTTGTTACCTTCCTTGTTATTAATAAAACCGACTAGACGGTTTTTATTATTTTAATAAACCGACTGGTCAGTTTATAAATGTTGTGTTTAGAGTTAGAATTAGGATTCGAGCCATTCCTGATGAAACGTAATGATTATTTCATGTAATATCTTCACTACAATGATTACACAATGGATATTGTCGACAAGCGGTTGCTAACCGAGCTCACACGAAACTGTAGAAGTACATATCAGGAACTTAGCTTGAAATTTGGATTCACTGCAAATGCGGCACGAAAACGAATTGAGAAGCTCATAGAAAATGGCACGCTTTACTCATTCACGATTCGTCCTGCTCTGAACACAATGAATGGTAACATAGCTGTTACATTAATTGAAACTGATAGCGAAGAGTCACCAGTTGAGTTCGCTGACTCACTTGGAAACAACGAGATGGTTGGAGAAGTCAATCCTATTGCAACTAAAGAGAAAGGATTCTATTTGGTCATTTCAGATTATATTGGGTCCGACGGATTCCTCGACCTTGGCACGTTCTTTAGAAGACTTGAGCATGTTGATAAAGTGACTATGCATCCTGTAATAACTGACCAATTCTACCATGGTAAATCAGTTGAATTCAAGCCATTAGATCTTAGAGTGATGAAATATCTAGCTCAAGATGCCAGGATGCCAATTAGTAGGTTAGCAGAAGAAGCAAACCTGACGGCGCGAAGAGTCCGCAACATTCTAAAAAAACTTGAAGAAGAACAAGGGCTAGTCTTTACAATCAGATGGAATACTGCTGCTGCTGGAGCTGTTAGGTTCTTTATCGTATCTGAGTACGACTCGAAAGAGTCTGAACCCGAAGATGTTGTCAAATGGTTCCAAAAAGAGTATCCAAAGGAATTCTGGCTTTATTGGATTTCAACGAGTGAGCCCATCATTTTTGCTAGTTTTACGGTAGATTCGATTGAAGAGGCAAGAACCATCTCGATTGAGATTCAAAAGAATACAATGTTGAAATCAATTGAAACTTGGTTGTGTTACCCACCTATGAAGTTCAAAACCTATCCCGAGATATGGTTGGAGAATTTGCTTGCTGATAATTAAGCTGCACCTGATTTGCAAGAAGTCTTTTATTTTCCGAACAGCATTGGTTAGGTGACTTAACATGACTCAGATTGAGATGAAAGATGGTGTACCAATGTGCACACTTGAACAATATGAGACTGATTTTTCAGATCGGCATTTGGTCCATGGAGTAATCGAAAAGTGGGCGAATGAGAAACCTGACGATATCGGCCTCATTTGTGCAGACGATGGGAGAGAATTCTCATGGAAGGACATCCACCAAGCAGCAACTGCGATCGCAATCAAGTTGACTGAGATGGGTTTGAGAAAGAGAGACTTCCTTGCAACATCACTGCCATTTCTCCCGGAGCACATTTTTCTGGAATACGCGTGTTTTCAGATTGGTGTGATTCATGTTCCACTTGATCTTCGATTGAAACCTCCTGAGGTCATTCGTTGTTTGACACTAGTGCAGGCAAAAGTTTACTGTCATCTAGGAAAAACTGAACATGCTGATTTCGGTGCACTGGGAGTGGCTGTCAAGCAGAATTGTCCATTTGTAGAACATTTCATCCAATTTTCAAAACCAGATGAGTGCAATGAAGGAGCAATATCAGCATTCACCTTGGCGAAGGAATCTGAAGATCTAGCCAGGGAAGTTCTTTCGGGTAATGCTGCAGAATTGGCAAGAAAATATACTGAGGCAAAAGCAAGCATAGAAGAAACTGATGGGTGCCAGGTGATATACACAACCGGCTCTACAGGATCTCCAAAGCCAGCTCTTCTTTCTCATCGTGGAATAACATCACAAAACCTCACTCTTGGAATGGGATTCGATATGCGAGCTGAAGACACTATGCTTGTGAATTTGCCACCAAGTCATGTAGGAGGCCAGGCAGAGCAACTAATGACACCTTGGTTCTTCGGAGGAAAATGCGTTGTGC
>JBHLRT010000226.1:0-4516 GCA_048882305.1 Candidatus Thorarchaeota archaeon | reverse complement strand
GTCTAGAGAGATTCCACCTCTTGACGGGCTTGAAGAACCTAGACAACTTGAAGCACCGCCACGTGGAATCACTGCGATACCATGGTTTCGGGCTACGCCAATTACGCCTTTTACCTCCTCGATTGAGGTAACTCTGACTACATAATCTGCTAGATACTTGCCTTTCCATCTGTAATGGAACTGAGGTAATGATGATGGATCCCCACTATAGACGACTCTTTCAAGCTCAGAGTCGTTGACTCTGTCTTCACCAACCACACCTTGGAGTAAACTTAGTACTGCAGATACCGTAGGTTTAGGTTCCGGAACATTTTGAATTTCAGTTTCTGTCATCTTTACACCTCACATTACGAAAAATTCTCCAAGGTAAATCCCCATTATGCCAAGTATTGTCCAAAGCACAACAGCTGGTAAGCCAAGATTACATGTTTTCCATCCGCCAAGATGTGTTATGAACGCTAGAGTACCAAAGATCATGCTAAGAATTCCAAGCCAGATATGCCAAGAATGCATGAACATCAACATGTTACTTACATCGATGAGATATGCTGGATTCATTGCTGTCCATGCGCTTGCAGGTGCCATGAATAGACTAAGCACATTAATTGTAGTCAATATGTATGCTATGCTCAACATCATCCCATGTGCTTTGGTAAAGCGTTCTTCATCATAATATTCTAACGCAGTCCCAAGATAGGCAAGCACAAGTGCTGGAGCACCTAGTAACCATCCATAGTGGAACTGTGGTATCTCAATAGGTTCAACTGGAATTTGACCGACAACATATGACTGTATAGGGCTCAAGCTTTCACCTGAAGCATCTCCAGCGACGATGCGCCATAGCACTTCCACGTCGTTAGCGAATCCAGGGATTGTTCCTGAATAGTAATCCGTTACCGCGGTTTCGGTCATTGTAACGTTATCCCAAGAAGTCCCGTTTGTCGTGCTATATTGTAGGATTACATAGTCAACACCAAGTGTGGAGGTCACCTGTACTGTAACTTCGAAATCTTCATTCGCTCTAGGGACCTCTGGGTCGGTTGATGGCTGTGAGATTGAAGGACCTGCACCCACTTGTGCAACGTTGATAGTTATGGATTGACTTGCACCATATGGCAGATCTTGAACCGCATAGACTGTGAGAGTATACGTGTCTGCAAAGGCTGGTGCTGTTATATTATAGATAATATGAATCCCTTTCACATCCGTATCCAGATCGTAAGCATCATTGTCATCCACAAGTCCATCTGCACTAGGATATTCAATTGTAAAGTCCCCGTTGTCATTCACATCAGATGGTATCTTCAGAATGAAACTCGATTCAGTAACTCTTCCTGATGCTTGTATATCAAGCTGAAAGATCTCTCCAGCATTTACATCAAGCGATGTAGGTGCTGTGATTGTGATACCTGTTGGGTCAGTATGGCAACCACTGCAATCAAGTTCAAATGTTCGACTAGCTATTACATTGCTGGAAGCCAGAAGAACTAACAAAAAAACTGACGCAAGGATGATACCGATTTTGGTCCTTCGTTTCATGTAGTGTAGTCCCCGATTCTTATATCGTCGGCATTATCCCGGGTATATTCCCAGAATAATCGAAATCGGCTGTAAAGGACCCTGCTTAAAATCTTACGGACGAGAAAGGTATACAATAGTTTAGATTTCTCTAAGGTTACAATTAGTGGACCTAACTATTGTTGCAGAAAGGAATTGTAACCAAGACATGAACTCACCATACAGAAACAGCATAGTTGTCTACAATTCGTCTATTATCCGTAACCAAAATATTACATATTGTAAGTGTGAGCTAACACACAACTTCCCTAGAGGGAACAAATTTTTATTGGGCGTTTTGTCGAACTTACAAACCCTAAACAAGGGACAATGGTGAAAAAACCTATGGTGTACTACACTGAATCGACCCCAGGGGTCAATAAGCGTGCGGTAGCAGGTTACTACCTGTTCCTCTGCTTAATCGGTTTCACCATACTCCTGTCCCCGACCGGTTCTGGGATTCCTATCACTATAGTTAGTGATAGCGTTCGTGAAGCGCATGAACTAGCCAATCCAACATTTGGCAACGGATGCTTCGATGGAACTTGTCATAATGAACAATTTACATATTGGAATATGACAACTCACACCGGAGATCTGGTGTACTATAATGAAACTTCAGGTACTGTAACCGTGAACGGTCACCGTGAACGGACGTACTTAGAGTTCAACGCCAGCTGTGCTCAATGTCACGCAATCAATTGGGATAACTCCACATTCCCGAATACTCATGACGGATTTGGAACCAATTGTTTGACATGTCATGACTCGACTTCACCATACTATTCAGTTAATGGTACAGTCTGCAATACATGCCATGTTGGACATTCGGGCGAGTTTGTCGATGATTGGATCAACTCGGCTCATGCCAACTCACTAACGGATCTTAGAGCAAGTGGCCATGCAGGATCTGATTGTATGCACTGTATGTCGGCTGAGGGATTCCTCGACCAATCTGCAGAGCTAGATCCTGAAGGTGACTACAATCCACTAACTTGTCCAGCGTGTCACTCCGTCCATGATGCGAACGTAGTGAACCCTGCACAAATTCGTGCTCCCACTGCCACAGAACTCTGTGGTATGTGTCACATAGAGAGTCGTCACCCCAGTTACACTGTCTGGCAAGGCGGTGCACATGATTTGACTGGGATTGTCGAATGTATCTCTTGTCACGGATTCCAGCAAGGCTCACATGGCGCTGAAATGAACCACACTTTCTACATTATCAATGCTACAGAAACTTGTGGCCAGAGTATGGACTGCCATGAAGGACAAGAAGCATGGGCTCTCAATCAACTAGAAGAGATTCAGTCATCATTTGACGCACTCGTATCTGACTTCACAACGGAAGCTGATGCTTTCGAAGCTATAGTAATGGCCTACAATGATACAGCTGGTGCAGACTACGATCTAGTCGATTATGTACTAGGCGAAGTTGACACTGCTTCAACCACTGTTGGTTATTATCAGTACGACCGTTCATCTGGTTTCCATGATCCTACGGAAACTTTTGATGCCCTGAATTCAGCATTTAGAGATCTTCTAAGTGCTGAGGCTTACTACTATGAGAATCTCCCAGCCCCAACTGGTGGTGGTGGAGTTCCTCCAAGCACTCTGATAATTGTTGGTGGAGCTGCCGGTGGTATTGTTGTTGGTCTACTACTAGGAGTATTGGTTGGCAGACGCCGATAGGCGCTGCAAGAAACAAACAAACATTTGCAAGGGCGTCCAGATGCCTCGGCATCTGGCATCCCTATTTTTCTTTCAGCTGCTAGAAGTCCAACATTGCCACATCCGAATTTTAATAATGAGAAACAATTTCGCACGAGAGATTCCCAAGGAACGAAAAAACAATGAAACAAAAAATCCCTCTCATCGTATTGTTTGCTATCTTGATGGCGAATGTTCTTGCCTCGGGTGCAAACACCACCTTTAGTCCGGACTATAGAATAGACAGCATTAGGAATACCCAGACACCACTTTTGTCGCAAGAGGAGTATAACATCTCCTCCTACAGGAGTTATTTAGATGCAACATTAGATATAATGATGACCAAACACCTGAACATATCAACTGGTGTAGTATTCCATTCAGTCACTCATGATTTGTCTGCATATTCTGTGGAAACCAGCCTCTCAACCTACTATTGGATGATTGATGCTTTATCAATTGCATACGCGATTACAAACAATGTCACCTACGAAATTGTGATGAGTAGAGTCGCGAATAAAATGGTCAGTCTTTTCAAGGATCCAATATATCCGGGATTCTATGTAAATGAGTATTCTGATCTTGAATTGAGGCAGACTAAACGGCCTGGTGTCCAAGCTTATGCATATTGGGCACTTGAGATTGCAGAGTCTACCAACGCATCTCTCGATTTCACAACAGAGAAGGAGAGTGCACTACGGTGCTTGACAGACATGCTCTATGACGATGTTTACGGTGGTTTCTATTTCTATACAATGAGAAACGGTTCGTTGACTGTACCCATATCTTTCTCTGAGGTTTATCCAAATTATGGAAAAAGATTGGACCATTTAGCCCTTGCAACAACACTGCTCTTTGAGGTAGGTTCATCGTCTGGAAATACAACTTTGGTGAATATGGCTGAGCGTTCTGTTGACTTCATGCTTCAATACATGAAGGACTATTTCACGATGGAATATATGGGATTAAAATTGGCCGTAGATCAAGATGGAGGCATAGTAATTGTAGATGAAGGGGATCGAGTTGCTCGTTCTATTGTGACCGATATCAATGCTATGGCTATTAGGACCTTGATTAGGGGTTATGAAGCTACAGGAAATAGTACATATCTGGATTCCGCAAATGAACTATTTGAAACGCTATTCCAAAACAACTGGGACGGTGAAAATGGTGGGTGGTACGCAGAGGTAGTTGATGGCGTACCATATGATCCTCTTGATGACGAAGATGTCAAGTTTTACAAGTATTC
>JBHLRT010000225.1:0-4531 GCA_048882305.1 Candidatus Thorarchaeota archaeon | reverse complement strand
ATTGACACAATGAGTTGGCTTAATGGGTCGAGTGGCTTAAGGCTCTCGCTTGGATACAGCAGAATCTTGATTGAAACCTCATGAATTCTTTCTAGACTTTTGTTCTCCACTGTCATTCCAAACTCAAGGCTACCTGGAAGTGCAGTATAGGTACTAACCACCTCTATATCTTCTGATGTTTTCAAAGGAATTGCATCTGTGCTAAGTAGAATTTCTGTTGGATTTTCCCATCTATCAGGAATTCGTGTTCCATGCTCCTTCTCTGCAGCATGCTCTTCAAGCCATCCTAGTGAATATTCTACAGCGTCCCTTACAATTTCATTATTATCAACAAGATAGGGCTTTAGAACGTCAATTGCTTCTTTGTCCTCAGTGTAAGCTAACATTCCTGCTGCTACTGTACGGACCATGGGATTATCGTCATTAAGAGAAATATCAAGTGCATCGAAAGCATCTGCGCCAAACTCTCCAAGTCTACAAACTGCGAGGAGCCTGAGATCATCATCACCGGTCAATGCCGCATCTCTGCAAGATTGTATACTTGTAAGATTAAGGAGCATCTTCCCTACTACATCATCTGATTTCTTCAAGACGCTCTTTACTGCTTTCCTGAATCGGCTGACAGACTCCCCTCCACCAAGTGATGAAGTAAGTTTGCGATCTTCTCTCTCAGCCAAGATTTACCCACCTATTGATGCCCGTTGTGATAGTAGATAATCATTACTGCGATGTGGCTTTAAATTCTTGATGTATCTGGATGCACTTCGTGCTTAGGTCGAATGATATATCAACAAGACTTTTACGCAACGCAAAGCCTCGAGCTACTAGAAACGGTTCTGTGGGTGAAATCCATGGAGAGTCAAAAGACCTCAATCTTCCTTAAACCAGTGATTCTAAAGAAACAGGCTGAACGTGGTTCTGAAATCACTCACAGGTTTGCTATGAACAAAGTTGGTCGGATGTATGCCGCAGCATTGAAGGACCGAAGTATTCGTCTGTATCTTGCTGATAGTGGAGATGAAATGCAGAGAATGCAGGATGATTTTCTCTGTACTTCTATTGCTTTCAGTCCAAAGGGTGATATCATTGCCACGGGAAGTGTTGAACGAGTTGTGAAGCTCTGGGATATTAGAAGTGGTGAGTGCTTGGCCAGGTTTGAAGGTCATGAGTACCCCGTGCTATCACTTAGTTTCTCTCCTGATGGTGATAAGATTGTTTCCGGCAGTGGTGACACAACCCTCATGATATGGGATGTTGAAAATCAAACTCCAGGACCTATTCATCACATGAAGGGACATGGATTTTATGTTGTGACCTGCGATTGGGATCCACAAGGAAACAGGATTGTTTCAGGTTCCGTTGATGCCAATATTTGTGAGTGGGATGCAAACTCAGGAGAACTGCTTCATCGTCACAGTGAGCATAGAGCAGCAATACATCAAGTTCGTTTCACTAATGATGGGTCTCGACTTGCTTCAGGATCTTCTGACCTTCATATAATTCTGTGGGACACTTCTACAACTCCTATGAATGTTGAGCACATTCTTCAAGGTCATAATACAGAGGTCCGTGCTTTATCCTTCAGTGAGGATGCGAAATATCTTGCTTCTGGGTCAAGTGACAAGACAATCTATCTCTGGGACACTAACAAGCTCGAGGTAGAAGGTGAGGCAAAGACCATCGGAGAGATTGATGGAATAGAATGGTATCCCAAGACTCAGTCATTCCTCACTGCTGATGGTACTGGTGCAATCATACGCTGGGAGGTAACTGACCTAGCAGCCACCATGGCTCCCTTTGAGGCACTTCTATCTGAGATAAAGTCAACATTAAGCGAATCAACCAGAGATGCTTTGGTACAGAAATTTGAAACTTTACAATCAAACTATGATGAAGAAACACTTGCAACAAAGAAGATGTTCTATCTAGTCTGGCAATGTAAACGTGAACTAGGTCTGTTGAAAGGTACTGTTAAAAAGAAGTAAGCCCTACCCCAAAGGTTTGGTCTGGGAAGCATTTTTCGACTCCTCAATCATAGTCTGACATAAATTGGCATATGCTTCTTCAACATTCTTACCAGTTAGAGCACTTGATTCAACGTAAAAGAATCTGTTCTTTTTGGCGTATTCTTCGCCTTCTTCTTGAGTAACGACCCGACTGTCCTTGAGATCCACCTTGTTTGCTACCAGTACTAGCGGGATCTCTCTGTCCAGATTCTTGAAGGCTTCCTCTTTCCAGTTGTCGACATTCAAGAAGGTTCGACGCCTGGTAACATCATATACGAGAAGACCTCCTCTGGCACCCCGATAGAATCCCTGGCGTACTGATTCAAACCTTGGTTGCCCAGCTAGATCCCATACTTGCAGTGTCACCTGGATTGAGCCTTGATCTTTGTCTTCAAGCGTGAGCCTCTTGATAGCGAAATCAGAGCCGATAGTTCTCTTGTAATCAGAGTCAAAGAAGTTCTGAGTGAAGCGAGTGGTCAGGGCTGTTTTACCTACAGCTCCGTCCCCAAGCATGACAATTTTGTATCGGAACTCTGCTGACATGTCGCTCAGACTCGCACCTATGAAAGGTGGTCTACATCATTTAAATCTCTACTGTCGCTAGTGTATTCTAACATGGTTTATTAGGGAAACGCATAATTCGAGTGTAGACAGTTGGTTATTGGAGAGAATAATAATGAGTCGTCCAGACTACGGTGCACTTCCAAAGATTCTAGAGCAGATGAACAAGGAGGGTGGGTTCACAATCTCATCACTTGTTCGAGATGACGGATTCTCCATTGCGTCAGCCGTAGCTCCTGGGACTGACCGAGATGTTGTGGCTGCGGTTTCAGGTTTTATCTCAGACTCAGCCGAGCGCGTTCGTGAAGAACTGAAACTTGGTGACATTCGTGATATCAGCATCCGGTGCACCCAAGGAAAAGCAGTCTTCAAGAAACTTGGCACAAGCGGAAAACAGGCTCTAATTTTGGCTGCTGTAATGCCTCGTAATGTCCGCTACCATTCTCGACCAATCGGAAAAGCCGCTACTCGAATTAGACGGCTTCTGAAGTACTAATATTATCCCCAAAACACCCTCAAAACATTCAAGTGACAAACTTAGCTTGAAACATTGCCGTTTCTCAAAACTAGGAGTGCTACCAATTGGCGGATACAAAGAAGCGCAAAACGTCAAAAAAGAAGAAGGATGACGAGAAGATCGAAGTCGTCCTCTTCAAGTCTGACTCATGTGCGTTCTGTCCCCGAGCGGAAGAAGTGGTTAGAGAAGCAATTGAAGACTTTGGTTCTGACGCGTTCACTCTACGGGTGATTAACGTCAGTGAGAACCCAGATGCTGCAGAAGAGTATGGTATCTTCGCGCTCCCTACAGTGATGATAGGTGGAGTGTCAGTGACCGGTATCCCTGAACCGGAAATGCTGATGAAAATGGTTCTTGGAGCCAAAGTTATGACTAAAAAGGATGGGTCAGAATGAGCGACCATGTAATTGAAAGAGTAAAGACGGGTATCCCTGGTCTTGATGATCTGATCGAGGGTGGTTTTCCACGAGGTGACACTATTCTTGTTGCAGGAAAAGCTGGGACTGGAAAGAGCATTCTTGCTACCCAGTTCATATACAAAGGTGCAACAGAATACAATGAGCCTGGTGTGTTGGTGACACTAGAAGAGCCTCCTCATCTCATTAAGAGGAATATGATTCGGTTTGGGATGGATCTCGAGAAACTTGAGAAAGAGAAGAAGATAGCTATAGTAGATTTGTCTCCATCAAAAGAAATAACGCCTGTCACAATTGGCGAGTATCCTAGTTTTGATCTTTCAGGTCTAGAGGCGATTATTCTTAATCACGTAAGAAAGCTCGGTGCCAAACGGATAGTTCTAGATACACTCTCAATTATGGCTTACAAGTTTAAGAGCCGGGATATTCTTCGGGAAGAATTCTTCAAACTCACAGCAAACTTAACAAGAACTGGTTGCACACTCCTATTGACCAGCGAGATTCCAGCTCAAGATCATGGATTGGGTGTTTTTGATATCGAAGCCTTCTTAGCATCGGGTGTTATTGTACTTTATAACGAGAAAATTAGTGATACATCACGATCTCGTTCAATTGAGGTTCTCAAACTGAGAGGCTCGAAACATAGTTCAAGGATACATTCCATGAGAATCACAGAAGAAGGAATCCGAGTATGGCCCGGAGAGATTAGTCCCGGAGTCTGATCGGTGAAATTGTGGGGCCTATAAATTGGTAGAAAACCAGGATGCGCAAAGGGTTGTTCAACCTCCCGCAAAAGCAACTCCCATGATTAGTGATCTTGTGAAGTTTGGCCAACTCACACAAGTATCATACATGCTAGTGGGTCCGCTAGGGTCTGGTAAAACAACTTATGCTGAAGCGTTTCTTGCAGAAGGTATTGAACTGGGATTCCCAGCTGTCTTTGTCACAACTGATGTTTCCCCTCGAGTCATTCGGAACGATATGAGCCGTCATGGTTGGTCTATCGAAGAACATGAAGCTTCAGGACACTT
>JBHLRT010000224.1:0-4541 GCA_048882305.1 Candidatus Thorarchaeota archaeon | reverse complement strand
TAAGTTCTAGAATTGTAGCAATCGCTATGCGTCTCTTGAGAAATGCATCCTCTGCTTCTTTTAGCGCATCCTGACGAGCCTGTACCTTAATTAATTCCTCTCTTGTCTGAGCCACGATTTTCGCACTTTCTGCAACCTCTGCATCCACAGTTGTCAATTGTTCAGTCAGACTATCAACATCTGCTTGCTTTGTCTTTTCCAGCTCTTCCGATTCTGCAAACTCGGATTTCTTTTCCGGAATAATCTCCTTCAGTTGTAATATCTCAGCCTCAGTCTTTTCCAATCCCTCGGTCGCATCTCTAAGCTCCTCATATGCAAGACCAAGCTCTCGATTATCTGATTTTATGGTTGATCTTATTTCAGAAACGCCCTCGTCTAGATGTCTCATCTGGTTATTCAAATCCTGAAGGCGCAATGTGGTTTCATAGTAGGCTGTCTGTGCCCTCTCTGACATCTCTTCCAGCCGTATTATCTCAGCAGTAGTTTCTGCTATTTCTTTTTCAAGCTCAGTGAGTCCGTTAGTCTTCTCTGCCAAGACCTGCTCGTTGTATGTTATCTCATCTTGAACCGATTCAAGCTCTTCATTGAGGGTAGATCTCTCACCGCTTGCTCCATCAAACTCATTCTGGGCTCTCTCGAGATCGCCCTTTACGTGAGATACTGCTGCAGACACTATACCATATTGTTCTGATATTCGAGTTGAATCACCACCAGTGATTTGGTCAATATCATGGTCTATTTTCTCAATCTCTGTTTCAGTAGTGACTGTATTATTCTCTACATCCACAAGTTCCTTGACCAAACTCTCAGCCTCTTCAGCTCGTTGTGCTAGGGTTTCATTGATTGTTTCTATTCTCGAGTTGCCCTTAATAGTGCTCCAAGCAAGGATGTCAACCCTGTACTTTCGTATTTGCGTGTGGAGGTTCTGGTATCTACGGGCATCTGACATGTCTTCTTCCAATTTCTCAAGATGTCTGCGACGTTCTTGCAGTTGCATATCGACCTTACCTAAGTTACTTTCACTCTCAGCCAGTTTTTTGAGAGCACGCTCCTTCTGCTCATCATAAGCCGATATCCCCGCAATCTCCTCAATCAGCTTACGACGTTCATTCGGACTAACTTTGACCATCTGAGCTATCTCGCCTTGAAGAACAAGATTGTACCCATTAGGATCAACCCCAATGGCGCCTAATATGTCAAGCACTGCAGAACGAGTCACTACCTTACCATTGATTCTACAGACCGATTTGCCTGAGTCATCCAACTCTCTCTCAATCACAACTCGGTCTGCATCAACCTGCAGTTTCCTGTCTTTATTATCAAAGTGAAGCTCTACCACTGCGGACTTGGCTTTTGGCGGCATATTGGGTTTAGGAGGCGAATAAAGTAGGTCGGAGAAAACATTTGCACGGAGGGTTTTTGCGCTAAGCTGTCCAAGAACAAAGAGAATGGCATCAATTACATTGGATTTTCCAGAACCGTTAGGACCTACAATACAAGTGAATCCCGGGTTTAGCTTAATAATGACTGACTCTCGACCGAACGATTTGAAGCCCTTGCATACTAGCTTCTCAATGTGAACCAAGTCCTGTTCCCTTCCGGCAAGTTACAGTCAGAACAACCCTAGCATAACCGAGTGTGTTATTCCGATGTTTCAGAGTCCTAAATACGGTTGGTATGACCCTAGTATTACTCCAGCTACATCTGGATTATGTATTCAGGCTAGGAAGGCTTCATCTAAAGTGTTGAAAAGTGTAACTCTGTTGACTTTTTCAAGCGCGCTCTATGCAACTATCTTGAGGAGTGCTCTTCGTAATGCCATTCTGAGAAGGCCAAGTGACTCTCTTGCACCTTCACCTGCAACCCCAGCAAGAACAATCTTTACGTCGCCAAGGATGATAATAAAACCATGATCAGATGCAATGCTGACTTCCTTTAGCCCTCCTTTGTCAAGACCGGCTGAAAGCTGGGAGGAGTTTGCTGCAATCTTCACAGAGAGGTTAGCAATATCAGCGTGTTTTGTTCCTCCACTGATTGTATGTCCGAAAAGGACATTTCCCTTTGCATCGCAAATGACAATGCCTTCCAAATCTGCATTAGCAGACATTGTTTCCTGCACAACTTGTTCAATCTTTGATTTGTCCACCATCTGTGAGTATTCCTCCCTAGAGGACTAAATTGTCTACCCTGCTGTTCAGACATAGGTGTGTAAAAAGATTACGTCTTTGTATGTAATTGTGATTTTAGTGAATTATTATCTCCTTTATTTGACAGGACAGCACTTAAAACCGCTCATGCAAAGGTCAGACAATAAATTTTGGAGGCAAATGTTAGATGCCTATGTTGAGAACTAGCTCAGAGGCTTTTCCAGCGTCGAAGAAAATTCTGAGCGACATCCCATATGTCTTGCGCGTAGAATTTGGTCATCTTGCGCATGAAACTACAAAAATCGTGGGGAAACCAATAGCATGCCGCAACTGTAATGGTTTCCTTCTTAGTGTGGACCAAATCCAAGAGGATCCAAAGGTGGGTAGGCATTTTGTATGTCCATTCTGTGGGACTCTTAATGTTATAGAGGGTGATATTGTAGTGGCTGGGGAAGATACGGATTTTGTTGTAAAACCGCCCCCAGATCCAGAAACTGCTACAGAGGAAATTGCCATAGGTGGCAAGTCATTCCTAGGACTCATTGATGTTTCAGGATCAATGGCTGGAGCAAACCTAGCTGCAGTCAAACGAAGTCTGAACACCTCTATTGACAGTCTTGCTTCAAACTCACCTGAAACAATGTTTGGTTTGATAGAGTTTGAGAGTACGGTTGTAGCCAGAAATCTAGAAACTGGTACTCCCGTCGAGCTTCCGAGAGAATCTTTTGCAAGTCTAAAAGACATCATGGAAGCTACAAAGAAATTGCTTGACCAAGTAAAATTGGTTGGTGTTGGGAAGAACTCTGACAAGTTGAAGAAACATGTCCAAGCTCTTCGCGACCAAGGTGGTACTGCTCTGGGTCCAGCGGTTGCAATGGCTTATGTTATAGCGAAGCATCGAAATGTTGGACGAGTGGTTCTTCTTACCGATGGACTTGCCAACGAGGGAATTGGTGCTCTTGAGGGATATCAAGTAACTCCTGCAAGTAAGTACTATGAAGACCTAGGAAAGATGTTCATGGAACTAGGAACTGCGGTGGATGTCGTCGGTATCGCTTCTGGTGCAGGCATGGAGCTTCAGACTTTGGGCTTCTTACCTGAAGCCACAGGTGGTCAGATGTACTATGTCACTCCAAATGAGCTTGATAGAAGTCTATCAGAACTAGCCGGAGCATCACTTCTGGGAAGAGATGTTGAAGTTCGTCTGGTCACTCCATCTGGGGTGAAAGTCAAAGATGCTTCTGGTGTATCCCGTGCTGTCGTTGATCAACTAAAGAAGACCAGCGAGAGCAAGATAGGTGTTGTAGGTGAAGACCATGAACTCTACTTCGAAGTAGAACCGGAGAAAGAGATCAAGGAGTCCGAAGTACCAATACAAGTTCAAGTTACCTACACCGATGAAGAAGGCGCCAGAAGGGTACGCGCGGTCACTACTAAACTCCGTGTAGCTAAGAAAGAGGAAGAGATCATGGAAACCCTTGATCCAACTGTTGGTGCCACTTTTGTCACGCAAAAGGCTGGTGAGGAGTCCTTCCGCGGTGACAGAGAAAAAGGTCGAGAACGCATTGCATCATTCAGAAAGGCTCTGAAGACCAAGGCAAAGGGAGCTCCTAAAGCTGTTCAAGCAATGCTTGACAAGACTGACAACGTCCTGAACAATGAAGAGAATGAGATAGCTCGCCAAGAAGAGATGATGGCAGAGGCTCCAACTTCAGCTCCATCAGGTGCTGCAGACGAAGCGTTCACAGGTAGTCTTGCTCAGATGAAGAGAAGCTCGAAGAAGCTCTTTGATGATGAAGAAAAGTGAATCCTCAGATTTCAATATCAATGGTCGTGCTAAGATGAAGCACGACCAACCTCTTTTTCTATGTAACACAACCCCAAATATTCTTCAATTGCGCAAACGGAGATGATGGAGTTGTATCATATCTCCACAAGTCTAAAATAGTCAACTGCGGCGTAGAAGTTACGACACAGTTGAATCAGCGAGGACTCTACACGTTGATTAGTCAGGAAAAGCTTCAAGGGATTCTTTCCAAAATTAAAGAACAGGAAGGAGTACGTGGGATTGTCGTGACTAATATGGATGGTCTACCACTCAGTAGTGATCTAGACCCCGAAACTACAGAGAACGTCGCTGCAATAATCACCTCCCTCGTTGGAAAAGCACTGGATGCTGTGCGAGAACTTCGAGAGGGGTCATTGTCGTTCCTGACCCTTGATACAACCAAAGGTCAAATAAACATCGCACCGGAAGTGAACGAGGGACTCATCCTAGTAGTCCTTAAGAACACTCAGTAGTAAGTTAAGATAGAGGTGTACTAATAATGAGTGATCCAAAAGCCTTCGATAAAATCCTCACCGAAATCATTAGGCAGGATAAGGGTATCAAAA
>JBHLRT010000223.1:0-4550 GCA_048882305.1 Candidatus Thorarchaeota archaeon | reverse complement strand
TCCCTGTTGCTTCAAAGTGTGATTTGCTAATTTCATCTCCGCACACTTTCTGTCCAACTGATTCCAATGGTTTCCTATCAAGAAGGAGGGTTTTGAGTCCAAGTTCAGCACATCTTCTTGCAGTCACACATCCAGCTGATCCTGCTCCAATAATTACAACATCAGGTCTCTTCAAAGTCTATCGACAACTTAGAGTCGCTCTGGAATTTAAATCCCTGCATGATTACTATTGCCAACTCTGAGCCATAATTGTTATCAACAACTAAGGATGGCTCAACCTCATGAAGTCTTCTCAGAGCTTGGTTATTGTGGGTCTACAATGGGGTGATGAAGGGAAAGGAAAGATTGTCGATGTACTTTCCGAAAGTTTCGATATTGTAGTTAGATTTCAGGGTGGTAGCAATGCTGGCCATACTGTCATTATTGGTGATGAAACTTACAAATTCAGAATCATGCCAACAGGTGCCATACGTGGGAAGAGTGTCGTAATTGGCAATGGTGTTGTCATCGACCCAGCTATCCTTCTTGAAGAGATACACGCACTAAAAACAGCTGGTATCAAGTTTGACCTTCTTGTTAGTGACCGTGCACATCTCATTACACCTTATCATGTACAGCTTGATGGTCTAGCAGAATCTGCTAAAGGTAGCCAAATGGTGGGAACAACCAAGAGGGGTATTGGTCCAACTTATTCTGACAAAGTTACACGAATCGGCGTCCGTTTGTGTGATTTCATGGGTACTGAAAATGAGCAATGGCACCTCTTAGAGTCCATGTCAAAAGATAGAATCGAGAAGATTTATGCAAGTAGTATTGCTGAACCAAATCTAGCTTCTAAGGAGTCATTTACATCATTGGTTGAAAAATTGCTACCTTATGTTGGTGATAGTGGATACTACTTAGACTCTGAATTTAGAAAAGGAAAACATGTGTTGTTTGAAGGGGCTCAAGGTGCATTACTCGATATAGATCATGGGACATATCCTTTTGTTACAAGTTCGAACTGTGTTTCAGCTGCAGCTGCAACTGGAGTCGGAATCTCATTTTCTCGTCTTGATTCAGTACTTGGTATCTGTAAGGCATATCTCACACGCGTTGGTACGGGTCCTTTTCCAACTGAACTTAATGATTCCACGGGTCAGTTGATGAGAGATCGGGGTAAAGAATACGGAACAGTGACAGGGAGACCTCGAAGGTGTGGATGGCTGGACTTAGTGGCTCTTAACTATGCTATTCGAATCAATGGGGCTGATTTTTTAGCTCTGACGAAAATTGATGTATTAACCGGAATTAATCCGTTACGAGTGTGTGTGGCTTATGAGATTGATGAAACTGAAACAACAATGTTTCCTGCGAACGCTCAATTGCTATCAAAGGTGGTTCCTGTCTATAAGGAATTAGAAGGCTGGTCGGAAGAGATACCACACCCTTCTGAATGCAATGGTGTTGAAAGTCTTCCAACTCAATTAGTCAACTATCTATCTTTGATTGAGCAATCTACCGGGTCGAAAGTGGCAGTGCTTTCAGTTGGTCCTGATCGAAGTGATACAATTATTCTTCAGGAAATCGAGCGTTAGGAATCAGACATGCTTTCTCTCAACCATCACAATAGATATGATGATTGTTGCCGCTATGATGAGTAACAGTGGCGGTGCAAAATTAAGGAATATTCCAAAATAGTACACAATTCTGGCTGGATCAAGTGCGATCAAAGTCAGATGACCCCACACCAAAAGAAATCCATAGATTGCGAAAATTGGATAGAGGATAGGACCTCCAGTGATTATTAACAAAAGAATAATGACCGCGAGTTTATTCTTTGTGGGATCGAATAATGGAACTTTGATTGTTTCTTGGTCGCTTATCTCAAAGTAGTACAGGATAAGAACAGTGGGTAATCTCATCCTGATGAACTCCAATATCTGAACCCCTTGTTGAACAGACAGAAGAATGAATGTATGGACAAGCATATACCCGAGAACCAAAGCGTTGAGGATGGGCAAATCTGGCGTGAAGAGCTGAAGACTTTCTATTATCCCGACCAGTACTGAGAAATTGACCAATAGAAGAAACAGATGTTCAACTGTACCTTTCACATACTGAATCTTGGAAACCATTCATATCCTTCCTAGTGGTTCTCTCAGACACCTAGCTTGAATGGTTTTGGTGATTGTGAGTTTGGATCAAACGGACCTGTTTCTGCTTGCTTAGCAATCGCCTTTTGAACCAAGTCGGCGAACATAGAGTCAACATTTTCACCAGTCTTGGCAGATGTTTCATAGTGCATAACATCTAACCATTTGGTTACCATATCGCCGGCTTCTTGAGGAACCAATCTGTCTTCACGGTCAATTTTGTTTGCTACGACCGCTACTACAGCGTTAGGACATACAGTGATAAACTTGGTGAACCATTCACCGATGTCCAGAAATGTCTGTGGTCTGGTCACATCATATACAATTATGGCCATGGACGCTCCTGCCATATACCTGCGTCTAAGTTCGTTATAGGTTGGTTGACCTGCAAGATCCCAAAGAACAACTCTTGCTGTTACTGAACTTCCACTTGGTAAGACTGTGTTCACTGTCTTTAGGGCAAATGTCGTGCCAATCGTTGCGATATAGCGTTCGCTGAAACTACCTTCCGTGTATCTCTTAATGCAGCTAGTCTTCCCAACCGCCCCATTTCCCAGGGCAACCAGTTTGAACATGTGACTAGCATCTTCCATAGACATGATACGACGTCCTAAGTTTCACTGCCAAGTTTTTCTGCTTCGATTTAACTAATAATAGTTCTGAGTATATCCTCGTAATATCGGAATAATGAGGGTTCGTCATAGTAAGGATTATACTGGACATTCTTCCATATTCGAATGAAATTTCGACTGTTGGTGAGTACCATGGCAGAGCAATTCCTTAGCAAGCTGACAAAGATAGAAGATAGCATCAACCAACTTGGCGAGACCCTAAAACGCATGATCACAATTCTGGGCACTGTTACTGAGATAAAATCTGAGGTTCGGGTTGCGAAGGATGAGATTATCACTGCTCTAGGAAATCAACCCAAGCCTGCTCCGGTTCAAGATAATCAAGAAGCACTTGCTTCAATGGTGGTTCAAGAAGTCGGAGCAATCCGCGTTTTTGTACAGGAATCCATTGAAAACCTACGAAATGAGATGATGGAAATGATTGAGGGTATGCTGGATTCAATGCCAGCTCCGGCACCAGCAGCACCAGCTCCCGCACCAACTCCGACCCCAAAGCCCGCAGCGCCAGCTCCTACGCCAGCTCCTACGCCAGCTCCCACTCCAGCTCCTACTCCCAAACCGACACCGCCACCTGTATCGGAACCAGCTGCTGTAGATGCAGCTCCATCGTCAATACCAGCAGACAGATCTATGCAGATTGCAGATCAGCTTCAGCTAATTGTTAAGTCCCTCAAAATGGGTTGCAAGGCTGGAGATGTCTTGGACACGATGGGAGAAGTAAAAGCCGCTATAACAAAGATCGTTCCTAGCGATCCGATAATGGTTCATATCGATAAGTGGGCAGGTGTTGTTGGCGGTTATCAGAAAAGGAAAGAGATTCAAGCTCGCGATATCATCAAGTTGAAGAAAGAAATCAAGGAAGAGATTCCAAAATACAGACCTGCTTAATCTTCATCATCTGGTACTCCATCAGCAATCAACTTCATTGTTGCCAATACTCTGATTATATCGGTAGTAGCGATGAGACCGATTATGTCATTTCCTTCAATTACAGGGATGTGACGTATACCAGTTTGATTAATTAGAGCTATTGCCTGACCGAGGTCTGCTTCTGGACCGATGGTGACCACCGGCGTCGTCATAATATCTGAAACGCAAAGAGAATGATACGATTCTTCTGAAAGTAGCTGCGCTGCAATAATCTCGCGACGTGTTACCATTCCTGCAAGCACATCGGATTTTGTAATAAGAAGACTACCAACATCCTCTGCAGCCATAAGCTTAGCTGCCTCAACAACCGGTGTGTCCGCATCTGCTGTGATGATCAAAGATGTCATGAAGTCCCTTACTTTCACGTTTATGTTCACCTCATCTGAAGAATTCACCTAAGAGGTCCCTTGCTCTCTGATAGTGCCTTCTCCAGTACAACCTCTGCGGTACGCGCGAATATGTTGTCTACTGCATCACCAGTCTTCGCTGAGGTTTCAAAATATTCTGCTTGGAACCAGTTTCGCAACATCATTCCCGGTTCGTGAGGTACCATTCTTTGATCAGCCAGGTCCACTTTGTTAGCACTAATGAGAACAGGTGAATCCGGACAGACCTCTTTGAATGATTCAAACCAATTATTCATTGCCATGAATGTTTCGGGACGTGTAACATCATATACAACGATGGCAGCTGATGCACCTTTCATGAATTGTCTGCGTAGTTCTCTGTACGTGGATTGACCACCCATGTCCCAGACATTTAAGCGAACCTTTCGTACATTACCCTCACTATCAGTTACATCGATATCCTTGGTGGCAAAGGTTGTACCAATGGTCTGCTTATACTCTTCATC
>JBHLRT010000222.1:1165-4551 GCA_048882305.1 Candidatus Thorarchaeota archaeon | reverse complement strand
AGCTGCAACTCGAGTAAACTTCTTTCCTTCAGCCAACTCATTGATGTCCAAGATGACTTCCTCGGGAGCATCAAGAGAGTGGTATTTCCGACAGTGAATATTGTAGTTCTTACCAGCCACAGTTCGGTGATAGTAAAAATAATCTCCATTCCTGATAGGAACGCTTTCGTCTGTTTCTTTAATTCTCCCCTTCATTTCCTCGAAGAGCTTCTTCTGGATGTCTTCTGTGTGGGACATAATTGAAGAAGTATAGTCGTTCTCAGCGTCCAGATATTGAATTACATCGTCTGTCCCTTTATTGCGGAGCCAGTAGTAGTTATCTTTGAAATGAACCCCATGAATCTCATATTCATGAGAATCGATTTTCGCAACAGGTGGGTTGGTCATACTCAATCCACGTATATGTGTGAGAGATAAACCTTCCAGTAGAGCGAAGTGTTTAATCTATATTGGCAAAGTATTGCGTAAATGACGCTTTTCTTAATTAGATGAATAAAACTACGCACGAACAAAAATGGCTATGGAAGAACCAAAATTCGAAATTCCTCCACGGCGTAGATGGGGAATCTATCTGTATAGTACCCTGTTCATTATCATAACTGGTGGTACAACCGTCACGCTTTCAATATGGGGTTTCATTTCATTTGACCCACTGACAGCGCTTGTTGCAGGACTCATCGCAGGATTTGCATTTGTGATGTTTCAAATGACATACATTAGGTTTGTAGCGAACTCAAGTCAAAAGATGCACAAAAAAGAGGATGATATTCTCTAATCCATAATTGATTATGAAACAACAATAATGAAATACTACATATTTACCAATTACATCGTCAAAGATGGTAGAACTAGTATTCGGGGATCTAGCCTTTCTTGATATCGTGATGGCGATAGCAACAGGACTGGTTGCATCCATGGTGCTTACAACAGCTTACTATATGGCCGCTTCGGGTATGCCGAAGTGGAAACCTCGAAAGTTAGTCCATATCACAATGGGAACCACAATAGGAATGACACTTGTTGCGTATTCGAATCTAAGCGGTCCAGCTTTCGCAGCAGGAATCTTTCTAACAATCCTCATGTATGCGTGGGCTCATAAGAGTGAACTCATCAGCGAACTATTAGTAGCGGGAAGCAGAGAGGGTGAGTCACGACTCAATACGTTTGCAGCTGGATTTATGGGACTTGTGTCCTTTGGCACAGTCTTTATCGTATTTTTCAGACGACCAGAAATCTTTGTCGCATCAATCTTGGCAGTTTCATGGGGAGATGCAGCTGGGGAGGTTTTTGGCCGTCCGTTTGGTGGGAGATTTGTTGAAAGAAAGTACCGCAGCAAATCAGTTGAGGGGGGAGTAGGAGTCCTCGTATTCACTGCGTTATCTGTCATTACATCTCTTGCTGTGTTCTCTCCAGACACTATTATCCTTGCAGTCTTACCTCAGATCTTTATTATTGCCCTCTGTGCGACAGGCGCAGAATTCCTAAGCATAGGATGGACAGACAATTTCTTCATACCTATGATAACAGCAGTTGCAATGTGGTGGTTAATCTTTCCAGGGCTTATCTTATTCGTCTAACAAATTCAGCCCCAATCACTGATTCTCTCGATTCCAGATTCACCTAGCTCACAGACAAGCTTCAATTCTGCAAGGATGCTAGACCAGCCAATGTCATATCCCACCACAGCTTCTGGAGTTTTGAAACCTAGATGATGAAGAGTGACAAGAGTATGCTCATTTACTTCTTCAAACCTGACATTGACGATAGTTTCGGGTTCATCACCATGAACCCAAGAAAATTCTAACTCTTGATCCGGAACCATCTTTTTGAAAACTACCGGACCTTTCCCTTCTGCCCACCATGTATAAAGTCCTGCGTATTGACGGTCAACTCTAGGATGATCTGCCCGGATGAAATGCTTCAATTTTTCCGGATTTGTCCAGACATCAAATGGAAGGGAGGGAGGTGTTTTACATACTACACTTAATCTAACATCAACAGGATCATATCGAGTGATGCGCAGTGGATGATAATTAGAATAATTGAACCGTATTGCTGGTGCTCCAAGTTCGACTGCAGCTTTGAAGTTGGCAAGCAGAAGATTCCAATGCTCAGGAAGATGATAGTTGCGAGCTGATACTGGAACAGCCCCATGGTTTACCTGTATCATGGTTCCAGGACCAATCGGATTAAAACGGATAACGAGAAGAGTGTCAACACCCATGATTCGCCAACTAAGGAGGAGTACTTTGTATTCCTTCACTTCTTTGATATCCCAATAGTTTGCTAATTCAGGAGTTGTGGGAGCATTTGGTCCCAAAAACCGAATTGTGCCACCGGGTCGTACATCTGCACTTATCTCATCACCAAGCCATTGAAGCATAATGATAGGATCCAGAAACTTTTCCCAAACCTCCTCCAATGGACGGGAAATTCGTATCCGTAGGTGAATGACAGGAAGAACCTCTTCTTTTTGCTCCGCCACTTTCCATGACCTCGTGCTTTTTGGTATTGGATTCCAAGCCTTAAGTTTCTGATGGTATCTGTCTTTTGCCACAAGACACTACTAAATTCGCAGTTTTTCCCTCTTTTTTGTTTATTTCCAGAGTCCATTTTGATGGTTTCAGAGATTTGAAAGCCCTTTCTTAGTTCATTTTCATCAATGTCACAAGTGCTTCTCCATCCAAAACCACTTTACCATCTTGATTTGTGCATGTTGTTTTCAGTGTAACTCGCTCTTTTTCATCATTTAGCTGAATTACTTCAACTCGAGCTGTGATTGTATCACCAATCTTAACAGGACCGAGAAATTTCATACTTTGACTCATGTAGATGGTTCCAGGTCCAGGCAGATGCATTCCTATTGCCGTACTAATGAAAGAAACTGTTAGAACCCCGTGAGCAATACGACCTCCAAACATAGTTGTCTTTGCCCAGCTTTCGTCAAAGTGCAGTGGATTGTAATCTCCACTGAGGTCTCCAAAGACCTGAATATCCTTCTCAGTAATGGTATGAACAACCTCTGCAGATTGTCCCATCTTGATATCTGAATACTTTGTTAACTTCATTTATTTCACCTTGCCCCATTTAATGGTCATTGCATTCCATGACCAGCCAATTCCAGCTGCAGTCAGAACCACAAGGTCTCCATCTTTTATCTTATCACTCTTTAAACCCTCTTCAAGGGAAACTATAGAATCATTTTGGCCCATATGGCCCCATTCATCAAAATAGGTGGATTGTTCATATGGATCCACACCAAGTTCGTTAGCCACGAATTCAAAGGCACTTCGTTTCATCCGAATCAGTCCGAGATAGTCTATGTCTTTTCTAGTATAGCCACTACTCTCAAGAGACTGGTCGACAACTGCAACGAAGTTCTTCAT
>JBHLRT010000222.1:0-1155 GCA_048882305.1 Candidatus Thorarchaeota archaeon | reverse complement strand
AGTAACCTCTAAAGAACATTTTTTCTTCTAAATCATCATAGAATACTTTAAATGAACCTTCAGGATCAGTTACATCGAGATAGATGAGTTTCTTTTCAATTGCTTCGCATGATATTGGCATCACCGTTCCTCCAGCAGGTACATAGACATCCTCGGAGAACTGACCATCAGAGATGACACTCCCTTCCAAGACAATGTTTCTGTCATAATCAGAACGGAGAATCATTGCAACTCCACTTGCAGCTAAGTCATGCATGAAACGGGTTCGAATATTCCCATAGTCGATTAGATCTGAATTCCTATACCCACTTCCTATGATGACCCTTTTGTAGCCTTGAGTCTGCATGAGTGATTTTGCGATCATCATCGCGACGACAATGGTACCGCATCTTTGATTCACATCGAAAGCCCACGCCTTTGTCGCGCCTATCTCACCTTGGAACTTGATTGCGTAGGTTTGCATTGGATGCTCAGCATAAACCTCACCAGCCCAAATAACAAGGTCAATATCTTTTGCTGGATCTATTCCAGCGCGTTCGATAGCAATCTTAGCAGCCTTCACACCCATTGCTACAGTGTGGTCATCTTTACCAGGAACTGATTTACTCACCATCCCCATCTTAGTTTTGATAATCTCAACAGGTGTCCCTGATTTACTTGAGATATATTCAGCAGTGTGACGTTCTTTTGGAATATAGGTGCCTATTGCTTCAATGCCAACGTCTGTTTTCGACATCTTTGTCAACCTCTTCTAATCTACCAACTCTCGTTTCAAAATCTTGCCAGCTGCACTCTTGGGGAGTTCATCCCTAAATTCGTAATGTTTTGGTATCTTGTATCTTGCTAACTTTCCATCAAGATACTTGAGAACCTCATCCTCATCTAACTCCATTCCTTGCTTGAGAACTATGAATACTTTTCCTACTTCACCCCACTTTTCATTTGGTACACCAACAACTGCAGCTTCCAGAATTGCTGGATGTTTGTAGAGCAACTCTTCAATCTCGGTGGGATAGATGTTCTCGCCGCCTGAAATGAACATGTCTTTCTTTCTCCCAGTGATGAAGAAGAATCCTTCATCGTCCTTCATAGTAAGATCCCCGGTGTGGACCCATCCATCAGGTTCTATGGTCTTGCTGGATTCCTCAGGTTCAT
>JBHLRT010000221.1:0-4570 GCA_048882305.1 Candidatus Thorarchaeota archaeon | reverse complement strand
CCTCTTGTTCAAGTTCAGGGTTCGAGAGGGTCTCAAACAGCGGGAGGTCAGGACAAGTGTTCGGAAAAAGCATAATCAAACTGATTGGACTTGTCTTTGCCGGAGCAATTGCACTTGCTGGAGGAGCTGAACTCTTAGCTTCAGTAGTTGGAGTGGTGCTTGCATTTCGTGCAAGTAATCCATTCCCCTTGATTCTAGTTATCACCGTAACTATGGTCCTTCTCAGGATTGTCAAATCTCAAAAAGAGGAAACTCCCGTAAAGATGATTCTGAATATTGTAGCCTATGCAGCAACGGGTTATCTGATTGTTGTAGGTTTCGTCATTGCGCTACCTTATGGTCTGATGGCATCTATCGCAACTGCGATTGCTACTTCAATTGTTGTTTCGGTGATTGGAGACCCCGCTTCAATTTCAACTCAGATTAAGAATTATATCCCCTTCACATTGGGCAACTCGTTTCAAGGGGTTTCTAGAAAGGTTGTTCAGACAAGTGATGGTTCATCGTTCTTGGTGAATTCATCTAGCACCATTATTATCATTAAACCGCAGGATAGACACAAAGTGGTAGAGTTGATGCGTGACCGTTCACTCTTGCCAATCTCTTTGACTCATTTTGAAGACATTGATGTTCTTTTCATATCAAAGATGGAAAACCGTGCTTTGTTTAATCATGTGAATTCTCTTCTGAGTAGTTACGACATTCAACCGGAGAGTAAAGCACCAGCCCTTCTTTCGGAAGCTATTCAGATGATTCCTATTATTGACGAACAGAATGGTTTTCCAATGAAAGAGTATAGACTTGCCAGAGATAAGAAGACCGTACAGGATCTGTTGACTAATTGGCCACCACGGATGACAGTATTTCCCTCTGAGAAGGGATTGATGGTGTTGGTTCCGTATTCGGAAGTGGTGGGATTAAACGTTGAAACTCTGAAACGAGGATATGAATCCGAGATACTCCTACACCGTGATTTTACAAGCATCCTGGAGGCAGGTGAATCAGTTGAGAGTGCCGCTTGAAACACTTGATGTTCCAACCGAATCAAAGATTCGGTTCACGCCGCGTGTGCTTGAGCAATCTTTCGGAGCCATCATCCTTCCTAGACAGATTAGCCTCTTGCACAGTTCAGAACGAGCACCTTTGAGTATCATAGCTCATAATGTTGCAGTATCAGCTGCTCGATCAGTTCCTGATGCAAAATGTGTTTTTTTGGATTCAGGAACCAACTATAGTCCATCCCTTGCTCGATCAATTTGTCCCTCTATTGATGATGCTGATGATATTCTAAAACGGATAATAGTAGGGCAGGTGATGGGTCTTTCAGATGTTGAAGGCATGATGGATTTACTACCAGAGTTGAACAACATCTCAATAGTGATTCTCGATAGCCTAACTGCTACATTGAACTTGTCAGGAGCTCCTGGTTCAAAAGGTCGACAGCGTGAGTTGTTTCGTACTCTGGAAATAATCAGAGCCACTGTGAACAGGTATAATGCACATGCACTAATCACGGATTATTCTTCAAGAAATTGGATTTCAGGAGAACCGATGCCCATAGGTGGAAACGTACTGTCGCACGCTGTAGACAGTGTGGTGCGCATTGATAGACTTAGAACAAATGAGAGTCTAATTCGTATTCTAACAGAACGTTGTCCAGCTTTGAAGAACCCACCCAGCATCATAGTGAGAGCGGATTCGAAGGGAATTCGGAGCATGAAGTGAGATGGGAGTCAAGAAATGGAATGATAACGTTGTTCCCTGGCGATGGTGTGGATTAGAGGAGATCAGTCCAGGTGTAATTTCGATAGATGTACCAAACTATATGACAAGACGACTAACTGTCATGAAGACAGAATCATCACCTGAAGGAAGAATACCACTCGCTCATGTCGGAACATTCCTCAGTGTCATCAAATCTACACTTAGCTCAAACATACTTCCTGTTTTGCTTTTCGATGGTCCACCTGAATCTAGAAAACGGTTACCAAATCCAGAACTAATTCAAACAGCTCATAGCATCTACAGAGAGTTTGCTCAAGAGGGAGACCCCTACAATGAAGAAATATCAAGAGAGCTTCTAAGAAGTAAAGCAATCAGGATGTACTTTTCAGCTGCACATATCAAAGACCTTTCTCGCGCAGTTGGGATTCCAGCTGTGACTGCTCCTTCCGAAGCAGAGATGTTTGCAGCGGCAATGTGTAGAAACGACCTAGTAAAAACCGTAGTATCGAATGATGTCGATGCCTTGTTATTTGGTAGTCCCCATGTCACAAAGCAACTCCAAATATCAAGCAACCGCATCCTTAGAGCGAAGTTGAATGAACTTGAAGCCAACATGGAACTTGATTTAGAATTACTAAGAGACCTTGCCATACTTAGTGGATGTGATTTTCATGATGGTTTGAGGGGAATTGGTCCTCGTAAGGGAGCAATATTACTTCGGAGATATGGAAGCCTTATCGATGTCTTGAAGGCAAAAGGCGTGTCACATACAGATCGTGAAGATTTTGTTCGAGCTCGAGAAGTCTTTGATGAACCCAACTATCTCACAATGGAAGGTTTGGATTTGAGATTGAATCCTCCGATTCTTACAAGACTTACACGTCTTCTAAGAATGGTAATGTCAGAAGCTGCTGTTGAAGCCACAACTGAGAAAATTCTGAGATTGTGGAAAGATTTCGGATCGCAACAATCGACATTGGAACAATGGCTCTGAAATTATTTTGTCCAAGGATCATTCCATTCAGTACCGGATTGTCTATACAACCTATGGAATGCGGTTAGTAAATACGATTGTTGAGATACTATACCGGATATGAATGAATTTTCTGTTGCATCAGAAAGTTGAGTTCCCAAGTTTGACCGAACTGCGGTCCTTTTTTCTACTGGAATCCGAAGGTAACCCACTAGATTTGTTGATTCATCTGTGAGTATCCTAACAAATGGAAGAGTCGAAGTGATTTGCTTTATGAAAGAGCTTCGTGAGGCTGTTGACTTGAAATGACCGCCAAAAATCAAACCGAGTGGTAGACCACAGTAAATCAAAGCAGGAAGATAAAGAAGTCTGAAGATATCTTTTCGAAGCATGTTTGTCAGATATTGTCTTGTAGTTTGATAGTTCATTCCTGAGTTCTCGAAGAACCATCTTCTAGCAGGTCGGAGACTTTGGAGGTATAATGTTGGTCCAAGAATGTCTATCTCTGTGAGAGTAGGGAGAGTACTCATAGAGTGTTTTCTGGTTTCTCTAAACAACCATTTTGAACTCCGTCTTTGGCTTGAAGATTGCCATGGTTTGACAATCCATTTCTCGGTCTTCAGGTCGAAGAGATCAAGTCTCATCGATATGAGCTCGGTGTCTACTGTAATTTGAAACGCGTCGAGAGGAACTTGAGATACAGAAGGTCCTTCAGAATTCCGGGGTTCTATATGTACTGTACATCCCGAATGAACAAGACTTCCTGTATATATCTCAGGATCTGAGAGAAGCATTCGTTCAATAGAACCATCGCTAGACACTCCAGATCTTTGCTTCTTAGTGAAAATGTATCTGTATCTCAAATCGATGTTTACTGGAGATAGGAAATAATGCTCGTGTAATAGTAGTGCCAGACGACGACGAATATAATGAGCCATTCCTTTTTTGAGACTCATATGTTTCACAATGTCAGTTGCTGTTGGATGTCCAGGTTGTTGCTTCTTTGACAGATAGGTGCACATTTTGACCAATGGTGTATATTTTATGATGTTCAAACCGCTTCTCAGATTTTTGAGGACATACTGATATTGAGAGGGAGCAATACTATCAGCTTGCTGTGATTGATATGTCCATTCGGTAAGTTCTTTTTTATGAGTCCGGAAACTACGAAGCTCATCCTTTAGTTGTCGATAGTGTTCAAAGAGCTCTTTTTGGTTTCCTTTAATCACTCGTCTTAACCGATTCTCCTCATCTTTGAACTCTTTTTTGCTGTAGCTATCTTCCCGCTCCCTTAATTTAGCAAGAGCCTTTTTTGCTGATACGATACTAGCTCTCAATCTTGGAGTTGTTTCATCCTCAAATCTGCCCCAACGTTCAATTATTCCTGAGAGTGGATCTTTGATTCTAAATTCATCTTCGTGGAGAAAACTCTCAAGACAGTTTACGGAGTGGGCAATGATTGTATTTAGATTGAGATCAGTTTCTTCAATTTCACCAATCGGTGTCTTTGTGATAACCGAGAGTGCTTTGAGTCTAGCGAAAATCTCTTTTTCTGCAGCCTCATCACTTTTTTCTTCATCCTTCTCTTTGGCTTCATTTTCTTCTGGTTTCTTCTTCTGTTTCCTCTTTCGTGAAAATCTAACGAAATCGAGGATTAGTTTCAGAATTTCGACCTTCAACTCATTCGCTTTCCAAGACCATATGGAGAGCAACCAATCTAGTTTGTCATCTGACAGACGGGAAATTGAATAGAGCGAAAGCATTGCTGATGAAAGTGGATCAAGTCCTGTTGGAGCAAAAGTCCAATGTAAATCAGAAGGAACATCCTCCATGATAATTCGACTTAGTGTGTAGGAAAGAGACGTTAATTCG
>JBHLRT010000220.1:0-4579 GCA_048882305.1 Candidatus Thorarchaeota archaeon | reverse complement strand
ACAAGAATTGCCAGACTCATAGCGCATTATCTAAATCCTCAGTGGGATGTCGTATGGTAACACAGAAATTCTTTACTCTTTGACAGAAGACTGTTGGTGATGTGATTCTTGGTCAATTATCCTGACATTACAATCTATCATGCTGACCAGTGTGATCCGAAAAAATGCACTGGCACGCGATTAGGTAGAATGAAGAAGGCAAAGATAGTCAAGAATATGCGATTCATTCCGAAGGGTTCAGTTGTTCTCAATCCCGTTTCCAAAGTGGCTTTTTCACCTGCTGATCGCGAGGTTGTCTTGAAATCCGGTCTGGTTGCGTTGGATTGTTCTTGGAAACAGGCTGAATCTATTTTCCAAGCATCAAAGACTGGGATTCAAAGGTCATTGCCTTATCTACTCGCTGCAAATCCTATCAATACCTACAAACCTGTAAAACTATCCACTGCCGAGGCATTAGCTGCAGCACTCTACATCCTCGGATTGAAGGATGCGGCTAACGATGTAATGTCAGTGTTCAAATGGGGCTATTCTTTCCTTACGTTGAATCGAGAATGGCTTGATGCTTATGCTGAATGCGACACAAGCAGCGAAGTCGTTCAAGTGCAACAAGAAATAATGAATGAAAATACGCGAGATTAGTTTTAGGGTGGGGTGGCTCTGGTCCAGAGAGTAACCCCAATTTTGTTCCACTTCAGACTGTTGCCATTCTGAAGTCTTGCGACATCAAACTTAGCTCTCTACCCTAGGCTTCAGGTCGACACATCGCAAGCCTACTCTTGAGATTGCTGTCCAGTGATGGGCCGTTTCAACCTATCCAAACTAATCCTCAACAGATTTGATCTCTGTGTCATCGTCGTATCTAGTCTGGGGGTATCGTTTCTGTTCCCAGAGCGAGGCTCTCGCCTCCCTACTTTAGCAGGACTGGTGTCGACACACAGTCGGGAGTTTCCTCAGCTCTCACCCGGAGGTGAGTACCGTCAGTCGCGCTTCTGCTCCAGAGCCATTCTTATCTCTGCACTTACGAATAAAAAGATGAGCGTTCTTCAAACATGATTTCTGACCTATATCTCGTATTTTGATGAGACGTTAAAAACAAAGGAATGAATCAATTTGCCTTTGAATTGATGATAGAATGAGCTTTTGAATGCCCTATCTCCAACGGCTGATTTTTTCAGAACGAGGTCGAAATCCTGCAGAAAGAGAATGATTACGCGCACGTAGGAGCGCAATGCGTCCCTCTCTGTTTCTAGTATATATTAACTCCATTTCACCAACATACTTTTTCCATTGAGCTGCGAAATGCTCAGCGTACTCTTTCCTAGACCCTAGTACAGAGGGAACAGAATGATAGTCCTGTCTAACAAATGAATGGCCAAGCATCGATTTTCTTACAAGAAGGTATCTTGGTGATGCAATTGGCTCTAGTACTTCTCTGAGTGCACTGAGATATGTTGCTCTCTCTCTTCTTGTCCCCCCCTCAACATGGCAGAAGACTTCACCCTTCTTCCCTTCTTCTACTACGACGCTCATCTCTTTGATATCCGTTCTGATTATACCAACATCACAGAGAGTAGCTAGCACAGCTTTCCCGACCTGAGCAAGACTGGATTTGATAGGTCCATGCATGACAAAGAGCCAGACTGCCTTCAATGCTTTTGGTGTGAATCTGACGATGAAATACAGAAATCCCAGCATTGGAAGGAATGACAGAAATGACAGACCAAAGTTCCCAATCGGTACGACCCATGAGAATATCTGCCGAGCAACAAAGAAACCGAATAGGAACATCACCTCCCAAGTAAGTGCTGATATAGTGTTTCTGAAAACAAAACCCCGTGGCACTGGAAGTCGAGCTTTCTTAGCCTTCACTTCCTCAACAAGTTTGATTCCCTCTTCACCTCTCCTAAGAGAAGTTTCCCAAAGTGACCGTAGGTCTGCTCTATCCTGAGCCCTTGCTGTCATAGAGGCGTTGATTACTCGCACCTCCTCTTTGTCGAAGGGCGGAACTCCAACACCAAGCCGACCGAATCCATTCTCTATCACTGACTCAACAAAGGATATCCCTAGAAACGCCTTGAAGCGTCTCTCCATAATGTGGTAGTCGTTGCCTGCGCTTTCAGAGTCAAGATCAACGCAGACAAGGTGCCAGATATTGGATGTCTTGTCCGGTTGTTTAGGATTAGTTCTTATAGCACGTCCTCTCATTTGGTTTGACAACATATAGTATCCGACAAAGCTCGCCAACACAAGTGAGTTTATGGAAGGTGCATCCCATCCTTCTCCAAGGAGTGACTTGGTACCAACCAAGACATTCACACCACCATTAGAGAAAAGTTCTGTTATGAGCTGTACCGCCTTTTGTCTGTCCATTCCCGAAACAATCACCATCGAGTAATTAGGGTCCGCAATGGGTTTGACCGAAATTGATTCGCGGTGAATTTCACACTCGTCAGCGCCTTCAAGAAGGAGTTCAGTAGAATCTGTGGGAATGATTATCAATGAACCACTAAGAACACCAAGCTTTATGCCACCGAGATTCGACCGCCTAATCTCCTCAAAGATGGGTACAACACCAATCTTATCCAGTTCGGGAAGATCATGCTCACTCTCAGGGAGATATGCCTTTCTTATGTAATCCGTCAGAATGACCATCCTTAGATTTTCACCAAGTGTCTTGAGTTCCAACGACACTATTGCTTGGATTGCATAGAGTTTCGTGATGCTTCGTTTCAGTACTGCGTCAAGTTTTCTTGTGCTTATCAGGTTCACTTCTCTTCGTTCCAAAGCATCGATTCGATAGAGCCTATCCCTTATTCGCTTCAGTACCGGGGGCAAATCCTTGGGATCCACATCAGGGGGAAATAACATCCCTTCAAGCAAAGTTTCCAACCATTCTTTATTGAACCAAGGGATTCCATACTGCTCACCAGCTATTAGTTTGATTGCTTGTTTCGGCAAGACAACCTTTCGATGTTTCAGGTAGACAAGCATACTCGAGAAGAATGATGGGTCTTCAAGAATTTCAGTGACATTTGCTTCAGGATCTTTCAACCAAGGGTGGTTTTCGACCTCTTCTAGGAGTTCATTATCTGACTCAAGGTCCTTGACAAGATTTTCCACTGCTTGTTTGAAATCGTTCAGTTTACTACTTTCGATAAGACTTGGATAGGTGAAGAGAACGAGGTCTTGGTGAGGGCAAAGATTCCCTTCTTTCACAAGCTCGGGTACGGATACCTCTGCGTCAACAGGACCACAAAGCTCCATGTACCGCTCCCACTCAAACATTGAAACATCATATGGTGGCGTTGCAGTTAGAGCTAGAACCTTACTATCTTCTAATCCATGAACAACTCTCGTAAGACAACGCCACCAATTCGATCGCAGATGATGGGCCTCATCCAAGACAACTGTCTTCACCGATAAGTCCTGCAATTGCTTGATTACACTGTCCTCGTTCTGTTCCTGAACTTCTACGTCATTGTCATTGTTGTATAGGTCATCATCCTCAGATTCGAGTTCTTCTAGATACATTGTATTGTCTTCTTCCAAGCCTCCAGAGCAGGCGCTGTAGAGGCCTTGATATGTTGAAACTGTTAGAAATCTCGGATTATGGATGTCAGTGGAAATCCAATCAGGTGTTTCACTCCCCTCAGGTAGAAAAAAGCCTACTAGCCTTGAAATCCATTGGTCACGAATTGCCAGAGTAGGAGCTAGGATGATTGAAGGCTGGTCTATCCTTCTCATAACTTCCAATCCAAGGAGTGTTTTTCCAGACCCCGGGGCTGCAACGACATGTAGTCGGTTGTCATCTAGGTGTTCCTCAAGCTCACTTAGAACACGTGCTTGGTATGGCCTCCAAGTGTAACGAAACTTGGTTTCTGAAGGGAATTTCTTCATTGTCGGCCAGTCCTCACTCACCACAACTAATAGTAGGCAATACTTTCTCTATTAATCGATTTCGGGCATCTATCTCAAAATCAAGAAGGCTATTTCCTTCGCAAAACCGCCTGCGCAAGCTTGAGACCAGGCTCCACTATCAATTGCTGAAGAATCATCCGGAGGCGCTCATTTCTTTTAGCATATCTAGCAATGGGCGGTGAAACCTCATAGTATGTTCGAATCGCGATACGACCAATTAGTTGACTATTAAGCCACTCGTCTCGAAATGTCCTTAGAATCTCGATTTTCGGGTGGAGCGGAGTGCCAAAGACTGCGGTAGCGATGAAGCATTCTGTTTCATGTTCTCTGCAATAGACCTCATCATCCTCCACCCTCTTCTTATGTTTTTCACAAAGGAAAACAGGAGTCTGGCATACAATGCAATGTCCCACTGGATTTATCCCCTCTTGGAGGAGGATTCCACATCTGTCACAAGCTGCATGTGTGATAGCATCTGTTAAGCTAGCCCCGCAATTGGGGCACTCTGACTCCCCCAAGTCACTTATTGCACTACAATAACGGCATTCGACTTTCTTTGGCATGCTTCACCCCTCAACTGGGATCCTAGTGAAGGAACCTATCGTGAGTATCCATCGAAATTGTTGATAAAAGGATTGCTTGAAGTGTTTGAATACTCGAA
>JBHLRT010000219.1:0-4583 GCA_048882305.1 Candidatus Thorarchaeota archaeon | reverse complement strand
AACCCTCGTGGGTCATGCATGGGTAGTTCGAGACCATTTACTTGGACCGCAAGTTTCGGAACTCCAAATTTCTCTCCTAGTTCAAGAGACCCTTCTGCCATGACATCACCTATCCCATCCCGTTTCGCGATCTTCTCAGCAAGTTTGACTGCTGATTCGACCTCTCCCCATTCAGGTGCTATTCCATCAATGTCTCCTGCAGTTATTTTTCCCTCATTGAAGAGGTAATAGGCGAAAGCAATTGTGTCCCCACCAGATATCGTATCTATCCCAAGTTGATTCAGTTTCCTATTTGCGTAAGCTACGGCCTCAACATTGTTATTGAGGAGTTGTGATCCCATTGTACCAGTCACTTCAAGCTCTGGACCTGCATACTTGTCCATCTTGTATTTACCTTCTGGGATTTGAATTACTCTTCCACAACCAATTGGACACCTGTAACACGCAGTTTTACCTACAAGAATGGTTTCTCGTACGGTGGTCCCACTGAGATTATATGTATCGAAATCAGGAACAGTGAAGTAACCTGCTGGAAGCGAACCCCACATCATACTAGCCATGTCCGTGAAACCTGCTGTACCTAGGTCTGAATACATCCTGAATGTTGGATCCTCCTTCTTGTCCTCATTCATGTCAGAGGCAAATTTCCGGAGACCCTCATCATCAGCAACAGGCACCTTCCGGTCAGTTCCATGAATGACTATTGCTTTCAGTTTCTTTGAACCCATGACCGCCCCTTGCCCAGTTCTTCCAGCCGCTCTATTATGGTCTACAATAATGCTGGCGTATTTTACGAGATTCTCCCCAGCAATACCAATCCGTGCTATTCCCGCATTCCTATGACCTGTTTCTTTTTTCAGCTCTTCCCAAACATCTTCTGTATTTTTTCCCCACAGATGTTTCGCATCTCTAATTTCGACATCGGAATTCTCTATTAGCAGATAAGTGGGCTTTTCTGATGCTCCTGTGATTATTATACCGTCATAACCTGCAAATTTGAGGTCTGCTCCTAAATGTCCTCCAACAGTACTATAACCAAGAATTCCAGTTTTTGGAGACCTAGAACAGAATGTTGACTTACTCCCTGTTGGAGCCATTGTCCCGCATAGTGGTCCTGTCAGATACAGAAGTGGGTTCTGTGGACTTAGTGGATCCGTCTTTGAATCTATCATATCATACAATAGACGAGCTCCTAGACCTGCGCCTCCTATGAAACTCCGAAGTAGATCTTCATCCAGTGAAGTCACTGATGTTGAGCCATTACTCAAGTCAACATTTACAATCTTGCCTCTATAACCGAACATCCCTCTTGCCCTCCTTCTAGAAATCTATACTTCTTCCATCAAACATGTATGTGTATATCTTCCTGATTTCCTCACTGTCCGCATTTCTAGGATTCATTGTTAGACTAGTGTCCATCATTGCAAACTCGACCATCTTCTCGAGTCCCGCTTTGAAGTCTTTCTTCTTGATGCCTGCTTCTTTGAAGCTTGTAGGACATCCTATCTTGACCATTAATTCTCTGATTGCGCTTGCAAACTTCAATGCGGTTGTTTTGCCAGCTTTTCCGTTGATTCCAATCAATCGAGCCAACTCTGAGTACTGCTTTGATGCATCCTCGCTATCAAGGCAGTTGAACTCAATAGTATAAGGAAGTGCCATTCCTACTGACATCCCATGATGTGTCCTCAAGACAGAACCCATACTATGTCCAAGTGAGTGAGCGAGCGCAGCCTGCGAGTTACCAAATGACATTCCTGCCAAGCACGCAGCAACAAGCATCTTCTCTCTTGATTCCAAGTCTGTGAGATTCTCAACAGATTTTGGAAGCCACTCAAAAATCATCCTTACCGCTTGTAACGAACTTCCGTCGGAGAAATCATTCTTCCAAACAGAAACATACCCCTCAACTGCATGTGTCAAAGCATCCATTCCCGTATATGCTGTAAGATGCTTTGGTAATTCTTTGACAAATTCCGGGTCGAGAATGGCAATGTCTGGAGTAAGTTCTGGATTGATTGTGGCAAACTTCCTCCCTGTTTCATCATCACGTATCACGATTGCTTTTGTAGCCTCGGACCCAGTTCCAGTGGTTGTTGGTATACAGATCAGCTTTGCTTTAGTTCGGAGACCTAGCTCATCAAAAGGAGTTAGTGCATGTAGTTCAACATCTGGCTTTTCATATAGTACCCACGCGGCTTTTGCTGTGTCTATCACACTACCTCCCCCAACTGCTATTATCCAGTCTGCTCCAAATCGCTTAATTCCCTCAGCAGCTGCCTTAACAGTGGACACCTTTGGATCCGGTTCAACACCATCCCAGATTGCGGCCTCCCATTGCCGTTCAGTCAGTATTGAGCACACTTTCTCTGCTAAGCCTAGTCCATTGATTACTTTGTCCGTCACGATGAAGGCTTTCTTCCCACTTATTGTTTCAAGCTCAGTTAGAGCATCATCTCCAAATACGATGTTAGGAACGTAGAACCACCAGACCATATCCAACTCTCCTCTTTGTACAATATACTACTAAATGATAGACTCGGCTCCCTTTATTTCCTATCACCAGAAGAAATCACTTGTCTATAACGAATTTTGGAACATTAGCGAGTACATCAACAGCTTCAGAAATTATACGGTCTACGAGTTCAGCAGTTGTAGGGAGTTCCTTGATTCGACCAACAACCTCTCCACCAAACATCAATGCTGTGTCCTCTTTCTTATCCAATAAATCATCAAATCCAGTCTGTTCGAGTGTCAAAATCTCTTCATTCGAATCCAACGGCTCACCAAGGAAGAAATTAGGCAAATCTTCGAGAGTCCTCTCAACAATCTGTTCTGCCCTTTTATTTCGGAGAAATCTCATTGGTCCGAAGAGACCTCTACCTACGAGTGTTTGTCTCTCTTCTCTGTCAAGGATTGCCTGTTTCCACATAGGCTCAAAGTCACTCTCCTTGGTTGCAATAAAACGAGTCCCCATCTGCACTCCAACGGCTCCTAAACACAAAGCGGCAGCCAGTGTGGCTCCATCACAAAATCCACCTGCTCCAACTACCGGTGTCTTGACAGCTTTGGCAACCTCTGGAACAAGAACCATGGAATGAACAGGATCCCAAGCAACATGCGCACCACCCTCATGACCTGAAGCTACGATGAAATCAGCGCCTGCTGCTTCAGCCTTTTCTGCATGATATCGACTGGGCACGACATGTCCCCAAATGAAACCTTCATCCTTTAGAACCGACCAAGGTTTTGGATTGCCTGCAGATGTGATTACAACCCTGAGTGATCTTTCTGTGTCAGAGTCCGCCTTACAAGACTCAATTGTCTGTTCGACAAACATCTTTGATGCAAGAATGAACTCTGCTGCAACTGGTATGTTGACACCAAACACCCCTCCTGAAGACCGTGTTTCCTTTGTCACAGCTGCGATTGATTTCTGAAGTATAACAGCTGGAGGGTCTGAGCCAAACAGTCTCTGTGCATCAATGGGTGCTGCTTCAGGAAGTAGTGTGGCAGCCATCCCAATGCAACTAATGATACCTAGAGCACCAGCATTCGCTACAGCAATAGATAATGACTCTGTCTTATACGGTCCCATACCTCCCTGTATAATGGGATGTTTGATTCCGATAATATCGCAGAGTTCAGTATGAATAAGAGGCATAGTCCCTCTCTTTCACACCCTGAGATTTAAGTCTCTACTCATCTAGATATTTAGTGGGAACCTGTCTTGTTGTCGCAACCAACTCCAATGCTGCTTTGGTGTAACGCATGACTTTGCCCATGTCACCATCGAGCTTGAATTTTCGAGCCATGATCCCCTTGATTGGGTCAATCTTTCCATCAAACAGGAGTTTCCAGTTCTTATAGGGTCCTGAGTATACGAATTCGGCCTTGTCTTCAGGTCCTGCCATCTTTGCTTCTCTGCATTTTCCATGATACAAATCCATGTAGAACCTGATCGGTTCCTCTATGACCTCGCCATCCGCTGTTATCTCAAACACGAAGTCTCCTTCCCATGTCTTCGCAGCGTCTTCGTAACGGTCATTCTTATTCAGAAGGTCCTTGTAAAGTTCAATCCATTCGTCTGAAGGAAAAATGAGTTCGTCACCCATGATTGTCATCTCCAATATCGTATCTCTGTATATCGTGAATGAAAAGGCTTCTGGATTTGACTATTATCTGATTTTAATTATATCAAGGTTCATACTTGCTGCTAGTTTTTCTTGGAACTCAAGGTTTCCAACTGTGCTTGAATCGTGTGAATCACTTCCTAGAGAAAATACGCATCCATACGATTTAGCTAGTTCGAGGAATTCAACATGCTCAACGGAGTATCGTCCATTCAATTCAATAGCAACTCCTGCTTCTGCTAAAGCCTCTGCAGCAATTTTCCCATCTTCCTCTCTATATGAGGAGAGATACCCATCCCAATGTCCAAGAATCTGAAACTCCTTTCTCCGTAGAGCCTTGACCAATGCGGATGCCCATGTTGTGGAGTCAGTGTACCAATGAAATGAACCTATCACAAGGTCGAACTGATCCAAACCTCCACCAACCGGAGCAAGTTCACCATTTGACTG
>JBHLRT010000218.1:0-4585 GCA_048882305.1 Candidatus Thorarchaeota archaeon | reverse complement strand
CTTTCCTCGATGAATCAATACTATTCACGAGCTTCATCAACTGGATCTCACTATCAATTGTTGCAATCATGTATATTGTGAAGTTTGCCCTGAAGGTGAGCAACGACACTACAATTGGTGGAGCCTCAAACCTATTCGTGATAGGGCTATTCTTGACAGTTGAGCTATTCTTCAAGACTAACCTGTTGCTCATTACAGCAATCATATGGTTAGCATTCTTGGTTTATGCGAGTCTCTCAATCGTGAGCTACCTCAGAGCATCATCACGTGAGATTTACTGATTGTGTTATCAACCTGATTCCAATATTATCCGACCGTAGACTTCACCTAATACATCGAGCCCGTCTATTGGTTGGTTGAAATCGAGTTCTGCATCTAAGAACATCTTCTGGAGAATTGGTGCTAGATAGCTATCAAGTTCTTCCACTGTTTTGAGGAAGACCCTTGCTGCAGAATCCTTGGTCTGTTGAAACACCTCTACCCCTGCAAGAGTGTACCTCGAATACACGCGGAGACTCTCTACGAATAGAAGAGCTTGTCGGATTTCTTCCCAACCTTTGAGTGGTTTGAGAATGTCAATCATGCGGACTATCTCTTTCATTATTCACAGGACCAGTTGTTTACTGCAGAAATGTATGAATGTTAATTGAAAAAGACCTACCTCATGGAGAAAGGGAAGACCACCATGATGAGCAAAACATTGTGAAAATCCTTGTTGAAACTCATTCTTGATTATGTTTGGGACATGTCTAAGGAATTATCAAAAAACAAGATTTCGTAACTATTTTTCGAAAGGTTTGAAGTATATCGATAAATCGCCAGAAATCTCAAAGGTTTGAGCAAACCCCATTCACTTTCTGCAAGCCCAAAATGCCATAATAAAGCCGAATCTGTGGATTAGCCATGAAATCCATATATCGAAAATGTGGACGAAAAAGAGAAAGACTGTGAATAGGCAATTCATTGAAATGAATAAACCTGTGTTTCATGTGTGAGTGACTGTTGATATCATACAATAAGCATTAACGATTTTTCGAAAGGATTGAGAGAACACACTATATCGCACCTTAGACCATGAGTAGTTTTCGTATGCTCAATAAAAGATTGAGCGATTTTACCACTGGTCGGGAAAAAAATGTCAAGTGTCATTGAAAAACCGACAACAGGATTGCCTTATATTATACCTATGACACTTCTTTTCTCACCAAGTTCATGATAACGATCATCGTTCGTGGATTTGGCAGCGTGAGACCGGGAGGGATCACTCCTTTTCGGTCTGAGAGAGGATGAAAACATGGGCGTAACCTATAGGGGTTCCGCCACACCACTAACAGAACAGAGGACAGACCAAATGATAGTAATAATATCAATCGGACTCGTACTTGCTTTGGCTGTTGGTGGATTTATAGTGGCGGCAAATTCGTATGGGGATCAAAAACAATGTCCAAGCGACAATAATCAAGAGAATATTGTCATTGACTACTTTGATCCCTCGGAAACTGCCCATCCACAATCTGTGAGAGAGCTCAGTTTTGTGTGGGAATCGGAAAGTGGTAGATTTGGTCCACTATGCACAGAGCAAGGCTCAATCGATATCACCGCTTCAGAACTTCCAGATGTATTGCCACTATGCATAGATAATGATTATCTTGCAAACTGGTATGTAGAAGTTCTCTCATACGGTGGATACGAACCACACGATGGATATATTGTGGTATGGCAAAAGGATGAGATTAAGGGTACAATATACGTACAATGGACATTCTCCCGCGACGGAGAATGCTGCGCATATGACTACTGGATAGCTTCGTTCTATACAGATGACAAGATCTGCTTGGAAAGCAACCAATATCCAGATGTCGCGCCTTGGATTCTTGGTGTTCCAGATGGGCAACAAATGATTCCTGGAAAGGAAGTTTACTTCTGTATCACAACATACTGGACCGGCTGTATTCCTGGTGGTGACCAGGACTTCACGATAATCCCGGCACATTCATACTGGGCTCTCTCAAAGTGTGTCGTCCTCACTTTGCAACCTAACACCCTTAACCCCCATCGGAACTTAACATATCCCATCCAATGCTATATTGAGACATCAATAGTATACAATATTTTTGAACTGAAAAAAGAGAACAACGGAGGAGTGAGAATAGGTCAAATACAATTAGCAAGATTTAATTAAAGCAATGACTTTCGTAGTCAATGTGGATAGGATTGAAGAGACTTGAAGGCCTCGAAGCAGATGAGTCAGTGATTCAAAGAATTAGGTGCACCTACAAAAATCACTGGGGAGATCTTGTATTAACAAACAAATGCATTATCTTCCTCAAAATCAAAGGCATCCTTGGCCAAGGACGCGAACGACTTCATCAGTTCGACTTCGATGAAATAAGTCGCATTCAAATCAGAAAGAAGAGGAAAGGGATCTTCAGACAGGGTCTAGTAATAGATTATCGACCTGAATCCACAAAGAAGCAATCATACTACTATGCATGTGAAGAGCACAAAGCAGTGCTCTTTCTTGCATTCTATGAAAGAGAGAAGCTTCAACCTGAGACTTCAAAGGAAACCGTATCTACAATTCGGAGCCTATCAACATACAAACGAAATGCGGATCTACTCAAAGTTGCCAAGAACCCTAAGCTGAGACCCTACTTCTACTCTTTCGCTCTTGAGAAGGTCGAAGAGGATATCATGGGTTTACTGATACATAGATTTGACGCAGACCTATTCGAAACAGCCTGTGAGAAGAGGGTTGTTTCTGATGTGGCTTTACTGCATGGCTCTGACTCGAGAAAGGTTCCAAAAGATCAAGTATACAATACGGTCGTCGACATGGTTTCTTATCTGACTGATAAGGGTGAATTAGACGGGATTGTCACTGATTTGGGCAAATACGTTTCTAACAGGGCACTAGCGCGAGTCACAGTTCCGTATGATATGATATCCGACTTCCAAACAATTTTCTCTCAGTTGCATGAAAAGGGATTACTAATCTGGGCTCTTGAGTGTCCAAACTGCTTCAGAAAGATCAAGTACCCGAAGAATGGTCAGGAAACTACCTGTCAGTTCTGTAATGAAACAATACATGCAAAAGATGTGCTAGAGAAATATGTAGATTTGCTATAACTGATAAATAAGACAATATACATCATCTTTCGATTTTTCGAAAACAGTTGATTTCTTTCTATCATTAATAGAACAGGAGAAAATCCAGTGTTTTAATGCACTGAAAGTGGGAAGGAATCCTAGGTGAAGAAGAAGGTATGCACTCGGAGTAGATCCTCTCTTTAAGAGAGACGCAGGGGATGACCTTGTCAAATTACTACATATCGAGAATCTCGAGCTTTTGAGCAAGTCTGATGATAGGCAGATGGACAGTCATTGGTTCAGAACCTTCAAGATTATCTATCCAAGAAAGTTCCTCTTTGGGTCGGGCTTTATATGCGAGAAAACTGCCCTTAGGTGGGGCGTCGCCTTCAGCGTAGACCCAGAGTGGAAGTCCGTAATTTTCAAAGTACCCATGATTAGAAATCAATGTCCCATAGATGTGCTTACCATTGTGCTCGAAGTATAACATGCTTGCAGGTCGATCCCTCTGAGACCATGATACAAGCATTCGTGCTAAATCCGTCATTGAAGCAATCTTCAAGTTGACAGGTGGTTGAATATCCTCTCTAGTCATGTTCTTGCACCGATATGCCGACTTTGGTCAGAGCCTTATAAGCCCAAGCATTAGGCGTAAAATAGATCTCAGTTGGTCAAACTCGCTTTAATTACGCCAACAAGCTTCCCAACTGAACTCCTGTCGCTAGCAATGACAACAATCGGGATTGAAACATGTTCTTCACTTACACCAATGGAGAACGCAGCACGTGTGCCATCTTTTCTAAAGCATACAAAGGTGAAGTTATGCTCATGAATCAATTCGTCTAGAGTCATTCCAGCTGAGAGCAGTCCTGATGTGATATCTTCTATGACTGAGATTGGGTCCTCGCTTTCTCGTTCAACAAGGAGGGTTTCTCGTACATCTCTCTCCGAATCGAAGAGAAACTCATGAGATGCACGACTGTAGAGAACCTGTCTAGTCATTGCCTTTCCCAGAAGAAGTGTAGACAAGGGCCCAAATCGTCGAATACGAATCTGGTCAACATCAAGCTCAGTGATAGGCACTCTTTCTAATTCCCATTCCATCTCTGTCGATTTCTGAACAGGGGGTGGTTCTTCAACACGAGGCGCAGGTTCATCTGTAATATCATAATCTTGCTTCTCTTGATCAAAGAGTGTTTTGATGTAGTCCTTCATCCAACCATCTAGGACTTTCCAATCCTCCTTACTGAGCTTAAGAGGAGGTCTTTGAACATCTGGTAGTTCTTCAACTATTTCTTCCTCAGATTCGTCAAGTGTCACATCAATCTCTTCATCAATAACTTCTGGTTCAGCTTCATCTTCTACACCTTCAGGAAGAAGTAGACGAACAGCCTCAAAGAGTCCAGATAATCTGTCTGTGCCTCCATGTTGAGATAGTCTAGGTCGAACTTGCATTATGAACCCGCGTTTGTTCTCTGTACTTTGGTCAAATACA
>JBHLRT010000217.1:0-4610 GCA_048882305.1 Candidatus Thorarchaeota archaeon | reverse complement strand
AATGCATGGTGGCAGCAAGCAGGACTTTGGTCATTAATCTTAGTGATGTTTGGGTCAGTTGGTATCGGAGACCCCGAAGCAGGTGTTTTCATCTTCTACATGATGGCAATGATATTTCCGGGAATTGCAATCATCATAATTTCACAGGCGAGAATACTAGAAGAGAAACGTTCGGGATCAGCATCATGGGTGCTCTCAAAACCTGTATCTCGAACTGCATTCATTGTGGCAAAATTCATCCCCTCCGCAATCGGTTTCATGATATCTATGATGCTGATTCCTGGTATTTTGTTCTATATAGCAGCAGTTTCATTAGGAGCAACAATTGAGTTCGTATCGTTCATGATTTCCCTAATTCCATTGATGTTATGGCAACTTTTCCTTTCATGGCTAACAATGTGTCTGGCCACGTTCTTCGAAAAAGAGGGACCAGTGATGGCGGTACCATTTCCATTCCTGTTCATCGGACCAAGCATTGCTCAAAATCCAATATATGGACCATATGGTCCTTGGGGGCTTTTGATGAACTCAATTAGTATTACGACCGGTGAGGCATATCCAATTTATCCAATCGTTATCACTGTGGTGATACTATTATTGCTTCTAGTAGTAGCAACAGTCAGATTTCAAAAACATGAATTCTGAAAATCAAATTGAAGTGACACTTATTTCCCTCACACCGCTTCGCTTAAAAGGAACGACAAGAGGGTCCCCAAAGAGATTCAAAGGTGTCAGAAAATGCCACGACCAGGAATGCTTACACGATCACGAGCAAACCGAACGGTGAGAACCCCAGGTGGAAATCAAGTCGTACATAGGCAAAAGTTCTACAGAGGCGGGGGAAAATGTGCTCTCACAGGTGCAAAGTTACAACTCTCGAAAAAAGCAAAACATGGAAGCTTGAGAACAGCAAGTCGGTCCGCTAAACGTCCCAATCGACCATATGGCGGAATGTTAAGTTCAAGAGCATTGCGTCGTGGTATCATCAAAGCATCACGAGACTAGTGCAATGAAGCGTGTAATCACTGTGGGGGGTCTCCACGGTACAGGCAAGAGTTCAGTAGCTGATGCAATTGCAAAAAAATTCAATCTTAGAAGAATGTCTGCAGGAGTCGTCTTTCGACAACTAGCAAAAGAGAGGAACATGACCCTAGAAGAGTTTAGCAGAGTTGCAGAGGGTAATGAGGATATCGATAGACTGATTGATGACAAACTTCGTGAAGAAGCAGAGAAAGGTAATGCTGTGATTGATGGACAACTTGCGGCATGGATGGCAGGAAAGAATGCAGACTTGAAGATTCTACTAATCGCATCGGTAGAGAATAGAATCAAAAGAATCTCTGAACGGGATGGAACTGATTTTGAGTATGCTCGCCGAGAAACCATAACTAGAGAGGGAAGCGAGAAAGCACGATACTTGGAGTACTATGGTGTAGATGTATCGGACCATTCAATCTATGATCTCATTATTAATACAGACAAGTATGACCTAGAAGAGGTCACAAGGATTGTCTTTACAGCCATCGAGGAATTCTTCAATCATTAAACCACTTTGGCAACAAGCGTAAGGCTCTTATTGCTTTCAAGAGTCGGCCACATATTCTCCCAGTCTATAGGAATGATGCTATGAGGTGACTCAAATGCGGACCAAGGACAAGGTGAGGTGTGTTAGATATGAGTCTTTACGAAGCTGGAAGAGTATGTGTGAAAACTGTTGGACGTGAAGCTGGAAGTTACTGTGTTGTTGTAGAGGTGAAGGACGAGAGCTATGTAGTAATTACAGGTCCTAAACATCTTAGCGGTATCAGACGTCGTAACTGCAATACAAGGCATCTCGAACCTCTCGAAACTATGCTTAGTATCACAGCTGGTGCTGATGATGATGCTGTGGAAAAAGCAATTGAAGAGGCAGGTCTGACTGAGAAATTCAGAACTAAAATCAGACTTGAAATGTAGAATTAGAGCTATACTTCAGGAGGGTTAATCAATTGCCGGGTATGCTCCCTGCAGACCAACCTCGTGAATTGATATTGAAGTCTTCTGACAATACTAGTCCAGATTATGGTTTTCAGTCTCTTGACAATTTACCAATTGAATATCTTCTAAATAATGGAGTAATAGCACTGGACAAACCCTCGGGACCAACAAGTCATGAAGTAGCGACATGGGTTAGGAAGATTCTCGAAGTGGATCGTGTGGGACATGGAGGAACTTTAGATCCTATAGTCACAGGGATTTTGCCCACTGGAATTGGAAATGCTACAAAAGCTATGCAAGCGTTACTGCCTGCGGGAAAAGAGTATGTCTGCGTACTTGAACTCCATAAGAAAGCGTCAGAGGATGATATCGGGAGAGTAATAGATGAATTTGTGGGTAAATTATACCAAAAACCACCTCTCAGATCCTCTGTGAAAAGGATTCTTCGGGTTCGTGAAATCTATTATAACAATATTCTCGAAATCAAAGGAAGATTGGTTCTATTTCGAGTTGGTTGCCAAGCTGGTACCTATATCCGGAAACTATGTTTCGATATTGGTGAAGCGCTGGGAGTGGGAGGGCATATGCGTGAGCTCAGACGTACACGAGTGGGAACATTCAGAGAGGATGAGCATATGTGCTCCTTACTTGATCTAAAGGATGCTTTTGTGTTCTGGAAAGATGATGGTGACGAAACTGAGCTGAGAAAATATCTGCAGCCTATCGAGTTTGGGCTAGGACACCTTCCAGTCATCAATGTTCGTGACTCAGCAGTAAATGCAATCTGTCACGGTGCAAACCTTGCAGCAAGTGGTGTAGTTAGTCTTAACACTGGAATGACGAAAGATGACCTAGTTGTTCTGAAGACGTTGAAGGGGGAAGCAATCGCGGTCGGTAAATGTGTGGATACAAGTGATCGTATTGCTAAAGCAAAGAGTGGTATTGTTGCAATCACCAACCGTGTCCTTATGGAACGTGACAGATATCCTTCTATGTGGAAGAAGAAACCGAAGGATGGAACAGCATAGATAGTCACTAGATTGCTGAGATAATCTCAAGTCCAGTTGCTATCGCAAATGTTGCGATACATACTACAAGTGCAACTAGAACTAATAATCGCAAATAGACAAGTCTAGGGTTCGTCGTTTCCTTTTCCTTGATATAGCGACTCACAAAGAGGAGAAATGCCGCTGTAGCTAGCAAGAGACTTAGATACACCGGACCTAGGACAATCGTATAAGCGAATCCTGTAACCGCGAAGAAGAGCGGAGAGAGGAAGAGCTGTCGAGCACTTCTTGCAGTTACTGGGTACATAATGAGTGAAGCCACGAAGACGCCCAGGTAAATACTTGCAACTTGATCAAATGGCGGGATTATGAGTAGGTATGAACCAAGGTAAGTGATGGTACCAGTCATAACAGCTAGGATGCTCCAAAACAACTCTCTGTAACGTTTTGAAATCCAATGCACAGTTGTTGAAAGCAGGTAAAGCATGAATGCAGGAGCGAATGATATTAACATCGCAAGCAAGAATGAATCCGGTGCACTGGATGTTGGTAACATGTAGTAGAATAGTGATAGTGAGATGCTTGGAGGGATTGGCAACCATAACATGGTAATACGCCGGGGGTCCAGTTGCAGCTCTCCTTTGAGCATTAGACCAGTTCCACATACCGCAATAATAGCAGAGAACAGGGATAGAACTTGATATCCATGATCAAAGAGAAACACTATGGCTGTGACTCCGCCACCAAAAGCAGCATACAGTCCGCTTACGAGACCGAAACGTGTTCTGACACGGCGTCGAACAATTGCAATGAAGAACATCAAGAGCCCAATGATTGCTATTGGTATAGAGAAACTTGGTACCTCATAGAACAGTCCATCTGCTGGCATATCGATAAGCTCACTGAAAAGAGGTCTACTAAGTACTGCAACTATAGCTACAAACAGCAATGCGAAAAAGGTCCACATGACATAGCCAAAGCTTCTGAATATTCTGAGCAAAAGACTTCCAATGTTCTTAATGGCTTTGACAATTATTGCCCCGTAACGACCAAGGAGTGCAAGTAAAGCTTTGAACTGCACCCAAAATACCGGGACTTCTATTACAATGAAAATGGTAACCGCAAAAGTTAGTGCTTGTATTGGAGGAAAGCTAGCGTTTGTAATGAGCCCTCTATATGTCGTTACAAATAAGGTAATCCCAAGAAGCCCCACTATTCTTCTCATCCATACCTTCATTGAGAAAGAACTAGCTTGTGCAAGGACTGCAATCAAGGCTAGGGATGAAGCAAAAGAAAGGGTGAATATCAACTCTAGAAATTCATAGGATGCTGCTGTCAGGGACATGAGAAGAATGAGATTGTTCACTCCAAATCCGAATAGGATCATTGATGGTGACTGAAGCTCATCTCCAATATTCGGTTCTAGTGCAACTGCTTCAAACCAATATAATAGACCTACCAATGCAATGCCTAAGGTGATTGCGAAAGCTAGATTCTTGTAAGGCATACCAAGAATAGTAGAAGCATCTAATGGATCCAAAATCCATAAGAACACAAGACTCCCCACCAGTATCGGGAGAAGTGTAACAAATTTCGCTTTATTTCTACTATAGATGTCTTTTACCC
>JBHLRT010000216.1:0-4629 GCA_048882305.1 Candidatus Thorarchaeota archaeon | reverse complement strand
GGTCACTTCTAGTAACATTCGGTATGGTTTCGAGCTTTCCAGCAGTACAGTCAACATCACTGGTTGTGAAATAGCAGAGAACACGCGGGGCATTGATTTAGCATCGGGAGGGAGGGTGTCAATCAAGCAGAACAAATTTACTAACAGTGCTGAATATGGCGTTTTGTTCAGTACTTCTTGGAGCATGAATGTCGTAGACAACACCTTTACTAATGATGGCGTGTTTTGTGGTGGCGCCCCATTGGATATCTACGCAAGCTATGTCGAGAATGTCACTGGTAATCTAGTCAATGGTAGACCTTTGACGTTCTATTTCTCCCTGAGGGACACGACTATCTCCAGCCCACATGGGCAAGTTTTCCTTGCCAATTGCAGTAATGTGGTACTTGACTCTCTCAACTGCTCGAGTACCGTTATTGGTGCAGGAATCGTATTCAGTAGTAACTGTACTATCATCGACTCAGACTGTAGTTCAGCAAAACAGATAGGCGTATTCATTATTCAATCAAACTTCACTCTTGTTCAGAATGTGAACTGCGATGGTTCAAAGTGGTCAGGAATCAGCTCAAGTGGATCAGAAGAAACAGAGCTGGTTGATAACTCCTGTAGTGGTTGTGCAATGGGAATTGAACTCATAGGTTCACAGTCAGGTCTAGTGTGGAGGAATACAATCTCAGGAAACTCTAGAAATGCAATCCGACTGTACAGTTCAGAAGACACTCGGGTCTATAGCAATGTATGCGATTACAATCTTGGTGCTGCAATTTGGGTGGAATCATCGGTTGGTCTTAAGATTGCCAACAACACTTGCCGCTCCAATAGCGGATCGGGCATATCTGTCTGGGATTCCTCAGAAATTCTCTTGCAGAGCAATGAATGCAGTTTGAATGCATATGCAGGTTTGGATGTAGAATTGACTTGGGACTGTATTCTCACCTCAAATCGGATTGTTGGAAACGAGTGGTGGGGAATCTTGGCTGCAGGTGTATACTACAGTGACATCAGTTGGAACACAGTTACAGGGAATTATGGTGACGGAGTGCATATAGTAGGATCACACACCACTCTTATGCACAACATCATCGCCCTCAACGACGGCTTTGGTCTCTATCTCGATGCATGTACAAATGTATCTGTGCATCACAACGTCATTGTGAATAATAACGGTGGGCTCGTTCAAGGCCATGACACTGACAATTATGTGAACCACTGGTATGACCCGAGTACGGCGCAGGGTAACTATTGGTCAGACTGGGTTGGCTATGGACCATACTCCATAGACGGAAATCCAGAGGCGTTTGATTTCTACCCGTTAGGTGAATCAGACTCTGACTTCGATACACTGTACGACTCATGGGAGATTGCGAATGGACTTGACCCATTCTCAGCTGATTCGGATTCTGACTTACTCCCTGATGCGTGGGAAGTGATGTACGGTCTGAATCCTCTTGTAGATGACGCATCAGATGATCTGGATGATGATGAACTTTCAAACATTCTGGAGTTCATTCTGGGATTAAATCCAGCAAGTGAAGACAGCGATGGGGACCTTATGCCAGACCTCTGGGAGCTGGAGAACTATCTCAATCCTCTGTTCGATGATGCAGGTCTCGATCCTGATGGTGATGGGGTTTCTAATCTGAACGAGTATCTGGGAGGGACAAATCCCCATGTTTCTAATACTTCACCCACAACAAGTACGACAACCGGTCCTACAACAACATCTCCTGCTACCCCAAGTGACACATTGACCATAGCTGCGGCTGGAGTTGGAGGATTCTCGCTTGCCATTATTCTCATCGCACTCTTCCAAAGAAAAGCGATATTCAAAAGCGAGTAAGCAGTCGTCGGCTATTCCGTTAAAGCGCATAAAATGAAAACAATACAACTTTATTGTGGGGATTTTATACAACTTAGTGACACTATGTGTCGGAGGAGCCAAAAGTGGGAGTATCAAGACTCAAAGAGCTAATCTCAGCAGCTGACGATGACCCTGAGAATATGGACAAGTGGTTCAAACTCGGGAAGTATGCAACTGACAGGTTCATAGTCAGCATAGGGGAAGAAGCACTATCTAAAGTTCTCAGAGAGCGACCAGATGACCCAGAGGTTCTGGGACTTTTAGCAAAAGCGCTCAATAGGAGAAGACAACTTGTAGAAGCAGACAAAGTCTACCAAAGGGCTCTTGCAATTGAACCAGATGACCCCGAATTACTCACAGGACTGGCAGTGGTCTATGGAAATCAAGGCGACCTGGAAAAGTCTATACCTTTCTATGAACGAGCCTTTACAGTTGACGAGGGGTATCCATGGGCAGTGCATGGCTATGTTCACTTGTTGAAAAGGCTGGGTCGTAACAATGAGATAATGCCTGTGCTAGACAAAGCTTTGAAGGCAAACCCAAAGAGTGCGTTGATAAACATCCTGTATGGTCTCGAACAACAGGAGCGTGGAAATCAAAGCCTGGGGCAATCGCATGTAGAAAAAGGTAAGACATTATTCAAAGATGTTGACTGCGAGGAGCAGAGTCGAGCTTTGAGAATGTTCTTGCAGAACGATCCTCCTAGTGTGATTTCGCTGGGTGAACAAATCCTACGAGAGGACCCTGACAACATGGATATCGAACTTCTTGTGAATATGGCTCGAGCATTTACAGATCCACAAACCACAATCGTGAACATGAAGAATATGCTAGAGCGGGATCCTAACAATCCACGAATAATAGGTGCATTACTTCCAATGCTTCTTCAAACAGGAAACATTCCAGAGGCAATGAAGTACAAAGAGATGTTGGAAACTACAGCACCGGAGGATGGTCTCACCAGTGTTGTAGACATGATTCTGACACGAGCACAACCTGGAGATTTATTGACATCACAGGAAACTCGCGAGAAATACATAGAATCAACTCGTGAGATTCTAAGAAGATTTCCTGCAAGTCCTCATGCAAACCTCTTGTATATCGAGGCATTAATTTCAGCCAATCAGATTGAAGAAGCTAGAGAACATGCAATCAAAGTTTCAAACACGATAAAGATGGAGGACATCAGGCAACATCTTAGATTCGCTTTCACTCTACGTAGTATTGGATTGCATGAAGAGTCAAAGGCGCAATATGAAGCAGCCTCAAAAAGTACTGAGTCACCATATGAGAACCTCCTAGTAAGTTTAGTTGAGCACACTGAAAACGATGCATACACTGAGGTTGTGAAAGATTGCAACACTTACCTTGCTCAGAATCCAAGTACTCCTGAGCTATATGCAATACTCGGGCGGGCGCAAAATTACACAGACAATGAGGACGCAAAGACTAACCTCGAGATGGCAGCTCAGTCCGGAATACATGATGCGATGATTCTCCTTTCCAATATATTAGCTAAAGAGGGAAATGAAAGTAAATCTAACGAATTACTTCAGCGTGCACTTAGCTCTGAGAACCTAGATAGTATCACTCATGCACGATGTCTTATCGGACTCAAACAGTTCGGAGAGGCATCAGAAGTCTTGAATAAACATCTGAAACAACACCCGGGCGATTTTCTAGGATGGTACCTTCTTGCGCTCCTAAAGAGAAGAGAAGGAAAGGAAGCTGTAAAGGAGATCGTGAGAGCAATGCTTGGAGCGGGAGTACGTGATGTTAGAGATATGGATGATCTACATCAGAAGGTTGAGATTGACAAAGCGGTGGACGAGCTTACAAATGCCATCATGATTGGAGAAATTGGGGGGAAAGTTAAACATATGCTACTTAGCGATCAGGTTTTGGCCCTCCTCCGTACTGAACTGGAGGGTTAACGGTGCTACAGGAAAATCTCCTCATTCAGATACTCAGTCAAGGACTGAGTTGGAGGGATTCCCTGTCAGCAGAGGAACAGGCGCGACATCTCAACAATGGAGAAACCGCGCAATGGCGAGAGGAGGTAATAGCATCCGCTGAATCACTAGGCCTCTCAAAAACACTCAGGCAGGTAGCATTTTCCTCTCGTCATGTAACAGCATGGGGAATCTATCTTGACTCAGTTCTAGACCTTTTTGGAATTCCTGAACTTCGTGGTTTAGCTTGTGACCCTGCAGAATATGTAGAGAAGGTAGCAAGTAAAGAGCCAAAGAACTGGGAGGAGGTCAAGAAACTAGCGATTGATATTGCTGGTGAATATCTAAAGAAACAGATTGAAGCTGGTGATGTATATCTCCTTCATCCAAGTAAACTGACCTCAGTAGAGTTCTCTGCTTACGTCCCCACAATAGTAGAATTGAGAAGTAAGCATCTTGACCAGTCGAAACCTTATCTAATGGATGATGGACTGATTGACATGTTTGACTTTCTAGAGTTGCCAATTACTCTAGAACTCATGTTAGAATCAGGAGTTGGAGGACGAGCAACACCAGAGAGAGCAATAACGGTACTAGATAGAATGACTGAGTTGGAACTGATATCAAACGACAAGTTACCAACAGAGAAGAGAGATGTCAAACGCAACATAGAGGAGCAATATCTAAAGCTCTACCAGAACTGTGAGAAAAATCATGCTGAACTCTTGAGAGGTACAGCAATGGCTTATGATCCAGATGAGAATATCTGCAGGAAGGGCATAGAACTGATCCATGCAACCGGTCATGCGCACAGCC